>MWCV01000002.1 GCA_002070215.1 Chloroflexi bacterium ADurb.Bin180
GCGCATCAGGAAATGGTCGCGCGGTATCACACGGTCGTACACCATCTTTCCGAAAAACGAGTCCTTGCCCAATCGTTTGAATCGCTCTTGACCCATCGTCTGCCTCCCCATCCATGTCTGACGCGCCGTGGCACCATACCCAGTGTACCGGATTCACCGCCTGCACACAAAACGCCAGGTCGTTTTTCAACACTCTCAGCGGCGGTTATTTGACAGGGTCCTTTGCCTGTAGTATCATCGGATGCTCAGCCGAGTTGCCGTCAGCTACAGGCTTGTTGGGCGTCCGACTCGGCCGCACGCCGGCGCGCGATCTCCGGAAAGGAGAGCAGACCATGAGAAAGCTGGCCATGGTGTTGTGCACCGTCACGGTTGTGAGCGCTTTGCTCAGCCTGGGAACGGTGGGGTGCACGCGTGGCAAGAAAGAATCCCCGACTCCGACAGTCCCGGTCCAGGCAGCAACTCCGACCCGGGACGTCGCGGCGACTGCCGGTGCGACCACCATCGGGCCGAGCACGGGTACCACTCCTGAAGCGGGTCCCACCACGGTCACGGCCGGCGATACGACTGCAACTCCTGAGGTAGTGGTGACCGTAGTTCCGGCCCCCACGACGGTGCCGCAGCAAATAGAGTACACCGTTCAGTGGGGCGACACCCTGACCTCGATCGCGGCCAGCTATGGCACGACACCCGAGGCCATCATGGCACTCAACGGCATGTCAAACGCCAACCTGCTGAGCGTCGGCCAGGTGCTCCGGATTCCGGGCCAGAGCTCGGCACCGGCAGGCCCCAACGAATACATTGTCGTTGCCGGAGACACTCTCTTCTCCATCGCGCGGCGATTTGGCACCACCGTTGAGGCGCTCCAGGGTGCCAACGGCATCGCCAATCCAGCCCTCATCCGCGTGGGCCAGAGGCTGACCATCCCGCAGAGCGGCAGCCAGCCATCCCCCTCTACTCCGGGAACCTATGTGGTCAGAGCCGGTGATACGCTCTATGGAATTGCCACCGCCCTGGGCAAGAACGTTCAGGACATTATCGCAGCCAACCACCTCGCAGAACCGTATGTGATCGTTCCGGGACAGGTCCTGACCATTCCCTGAGCAAGTTCGGGGCAATTGAGGGGCAAAACGGTGAACCTTTTGGGGTGCACGCTGTGTATCATACATAGAGTGCCCAAGCGGCGAGGCTTGTGACGATGGGCGAGTCTGAGCACGAGGACATCGGCCTGGTCACGCGAATCCGCAGTGGCGACATGGCCGCGTTTGAGCGCCTGTACAACAAGTACAAGCGCCCCTTGTACCAGACGGCCCTGGCCATCACCGGGGATCGCGGTGCGGCGGAAGAGGTCATGCAGGACTGCTTTGTCCGCGCTCATCGCGCTATGAGCAGAGTGGTAGCATCAGGGTCGCTTTCGCCGTGGCTACACCGCATCGCGGTCAATCTGGCCTGCAACTGGGCCAATCGCCATCGCCGCTGGCTATCGGCGCTTGACGTGTGGCTGGAGCACCTGAGCGCACCGGGGCTGGCGCCGGAGCAGGCCGCCGAACAGGTTGAAGTTGGTGAGGTAGTTCGGCAGGCGCTGGGCAGCCTTAACTCGACACAGCGAGCGGTAATCGTACTTTTCTACGTACACGGGTTCACTCTGGCGGAATTGGCCTACATCATGGATTGCCCTGTAGGCACGGTCAAGTCGCGGCTGCACTATGCCTGCAAGGCATTCCGCGAGCGATTGCGCCAAGACGCACGACTGCCAGGCGAGATCATCTATGGCACAGAACTGGGAAAAGCATAACGATCAGGATCAGGTGGACAACGACCTCGGCAGCCTGATCCGTTGGAGCCTTGAGGATTCCCTGGCACGGGAGACTCCGCCGGACGACCTGTGGCAAAGGGTCCGCGCCAGGATCGAGGCCAGCTCACCGCAAGCGGAGCGAGCTCTCCTTGGTCGGAAGCGGCATGGCCTGTCCCTGGCTCCGCTGATTCAGACCGTTGTTGCCAGCTCGCTGGTGCTGGCCTTTGCCCTGGGAGTGAATCACGGTGACACACCACAATCCAGGACCCGGGCCAGCCGTCCTACGGTACAGCGCACAGCGGTCGTCGAGTCCGCCCGGCCGCAGGACATTCCCAGGCTGCGCACTGCATCGCGTCCCGAACCGGAGCCCGTGGTTCATCAGCGTATCGGGGGAGTCGCCGAGTAGTCGGCTGACAACCCGATTGGCGGCCATCTGGCCACCGCTGACAGTCCCAGCGTGGTTGCCCGAGAAACACAACTCGAAGGGGGGTGGGAGCACCGACAATCCGAGACTGATTCCCAAATGTCGCAACAAGATCCACAATTCTTAGGAGGAGATTCAGAAATGGGTAAGAAGTTGTCTCTGGCGCTCGTACTGCTCATGGTTCTGGCCATGGTGCTGAGCTCCTGCAAGCCAGCTGAGAAGCTAGTCAACAAGATCAACCTGAACTGGAACACCGAGCCGCCGACGATGGACCCCGGTCTGGCTACCGACACGACCTCGGTCGACTGCGTCAACATGCTCTTTATGGGTCTGACCAGACTCGACATCGAGACCGTCGAGACCAAGCCTTACCTGGCCACTGAGTGGTCAGTCAGCGCTGATGGTCTGGTCTGGACCTTCAAGATGCGCAAGGACGTCTACTGGATCCACTGGGATCCCAAGACCCAGAAGGCGGAGAAGAAGCGCCCCGTCGTTGCTGGTGATATCGTCTACGCCGTCAGGCGTGTTGCCAATCCCGAGACGGCTTCCGACTATGCCTACGTCGACTATATCATCAAGGGCGCCGAGGATGTCAACACCGGCAAGAGCACCGACCTCAATTCCATTGGGGTGCGCGCGGTGGATGACTACACCGTCGAGTTCACCCTCACCCAGCCCGCTGGCTACTTCCCCGCCATCGCCGGCATGTGGACCAATACCGCAGTACCGCACGAGGTCATCGAGCAGTACGGCGACAAGTGGACTGAGCCAGGCAATATCTGGACCTGTGGCCCGGCCGTGCTGGACGTATGGGAGCATGAGAACAGGGTCGTCTTCAAGAAGAGCGCGAATTTCTTCAACGCCAAGAACGTCTTTATCGAGACCTACAACGTCGTGTTGGTGAACGATGACGCAACAGCTATGGCCATGTACGAGAATGGCGAGCTGGACGTTCAGGCTCCGCCACTGTCCGACATGGACCGCATCCAGGCCGATGCCACTCTGAGCAAGGAACTGTACATTGGCCCCGGCACCTGCACCTACTACTATGGCTTTAACACCAGCAAGCCGCCGCTGGACAATGTCAAGGTTCGCCAGGCTCTGTCCTATGGTATCGACCGCCAGAAGCTGATCGACACCGTCCTCAAGGGCGGCCAGAGACCAGCCAAGTCCTTTGCTTGCCCGGGCGTCTTTGGCAACGTAGCCGATGATCCCAACTTTAAGGGCATCGTCTTTGACCCGGCCAAGGGCAAGGCACTGCTCGCCGAGGCTGGCTACCCCGACGGCAAGGGCCTGCCCGAGATCACCCTCATGATCAACACCAGCGCTGGCCACCAGCGAATCGCCGAGTTCATTCAGCGCAGTTGGAAAGAGAACCTGGGCATCGACGTCAAACTGGCCAACCAGGAATGGGCCATCTACCTGAAAACGGTTAACACCGATGCGCCCCAGGTCTACCGCATGGGTTGGTGTCTGGACTATCCGGATGAGAACAACTGGGTGTTGGAGAACTTCCACACCACCAAGAGCTTGAACAACCCGAAGTGGTCTGGCCCCAAGGCCGCCGAGTTCGACAAGCTGTGTGAGGATGCAGCCGCGTCTGCCGACCCGGCCAAGCGCAAAGAACTCTACTTCAAGGCCGAGGAACTGCTCACCGTCACCGAGGCCGTCATCGCCCCCATCTACTACTACACCACGGTCGTCCTGACCAAGCCGTACGTGGAGCGGACCTACTCCAAGGCCGGACATCAGGAATTCTGGTATTGGAAGGTTAAGGTTCACTAGTTTGTCTCGAACAACTACGCAGCCCGAGGGCTGCGTAGTTGTTCTTTTGGGGACCTGTGGCGGCCTTTTTGAACCCGATTTGACCCCCGTTGGTTTTGGATATAGAATGGCTGGCCAAGGGGTAAGCTGCCACACCATATCCCATAGGAGGTGCTTATGGGTCGTTATGTCATACGCCGCCTGCTGTTGCTGATCCCGGTGCTTTTCTTCATCTCGATCATTACCTTCTCGCTGGCCCACGCCGTGCCGGGCGGGCCTTTTGACCGCGAGAAGGCACTCCCTCCGGAGGTCAAGGCCAACCTCGAGAAATACTATGGGCTGGACCAGCCCGTCTGGAAGCAGTATGTCGACTATGTGACCGATGTCATTTTCCGCTTCGATTTTGGCCCCTCCTACCGCTCTCGCGGTCGCGGTGTCAATGACATCTTTAAGGACCACCTGCCCGTCTCGGCTCAGTTGGGTCTCGCGGCGATGGCTATCGCTCTGGCGATCGGCCTCCCGCTGGGCATTCTTGCGGCATTGAAACAGAACACCATTTGGGACTATCTCGGCATGGGGCTGGCCATCTTTGGGGTTTCTGTGCCAGCCATTGTGTTAGGGCCCATGCTGATACTCATCTTTGCCTTGAGCCTGCATCTGTTGCCAGTAGCCGGTTGGGGCACGCCTGCCAAGATGATCATGCCTGCTCTCGCCCTGGGTCTGCGCGAGTCAGCGATCATCGCGCGTCTCACCCGTGCTTCCATGCTGCAGGTCATTCGCGAGGACTATATCCGCACCGCCCGCGCCAAGGGTCTGACCGAGCGAGTGGTGATGGTCCGCCACGCACTCAAGAACGCCTTCATTCCCGTAGCCACAATTCTGGGACCGATGTTCGCGGCTCTGGTTACAGGGACCTTTATCGTCGAGCAGATCTTTGCCATTCCGGGAATGGGCAAGTACTTTATCACCTCTATCACCAACCGTGATTACCCGGTGGTGATGGGCACCATTCTGCTGTATGCGGTCTTTTTGGTGCTGGCCAACCTGGCGGTCGATCTGACTTACGCCTTCCTCGACCCACGCATTCGGTACACCTAGAAGGCAGATGAACATGACTACCTCTGAAATGACAGCACAGCAAAAGGCGGCGCAGCGCCTGTCCGAACGGATGGGCAAGCCGGCCAACCTCTGGCTGGACGCTTGGCACCGCCTCATCCGCAACAGAGCTGCCCTGATTGGCGGCATATTGCTCGTCCTGCTTCTGCTGACATCCGTCTTGGCTCCGCTGCTCGCTCCCTTCTCTTATTCCGGCGGTGACTCCCTTGAGGCCTACACTGTTCCCCGTTGGCTGATCAAGCTGCTACCAAGCAGTGTCAGCACCTACGCCAAGGTTTCGGACAAGTTCCTCTTCGGGTCTGACTATCTGGGCCGTGACGTCTTGAGTCGCCTCATCTGGGGCACGCGCGTTTCGCTGCCAGTTGGATTCGTCGGAGCGTTTACCGCCCTGTTGATCGGTCTCGTCTATGGCTGCATCTCCGGCTACTACGGGGGGCGAGTGGACAACCTGATGATGCGCATTGTGGACATCATGTACGCCTTTCCCACCATGCTGCTCATCATCCTGATGATGGCCTTTTTCAAATCGACCTTTGCCGACGTGAAACCAGGCTCGGTCGCAGCAACGTTCAACGCGGTGAACAAGGTCGTCGATTCAATCATGGGGCTGCCGGGTGGTGGTATGCTCTTTATTTTTATGGGCATCGGCATCACCGCCTGGATGGGCATGGCGAGACTGGCACGCGGCCAGATCCTTTCACTGAAAGAGAAAGAGTTCATCGAGGCAGCGCACATGATCGGGGCTGGCGATATGCGCATCCTGATCCGCCACATCCTGCCCAATATCATCGGCCCGTGCATCGTCTCCGAGACGCTGGCCATTCCAGGTTACATCAGCACGGAGGTGTTTCTAAGCTTCATCGGCCTCGGAGTCGACCCGCCCACGCCGAGCTGGGGCTCCATGATCTCTGACGGCGCTGCCATGCTGCGCACCTATCCGCACATGGTTATCTTCCCGGCTCTGGCGCTGGCAGTCACAATGTTCGCCTTCAACTTTCTGGGAGACGGCCTGCGCGATGCGCTCGACCCCAAGATGAAGGGTACCAGCTAGAGCTCACTGCAGCTCGTTGGTTCTCGGGGCCTGTGGCCGCTTGAACCAGACAGCAGTGTTGCAGCCCGTTTCCTGGAAGTAGGATGCAGAAAAGTCGCTGGCCGATTGCCGTTCTGCTTGTCCTGTTGCTGTGCGTTCTGGCAGCGCTTTGCCTGGCGTGCGGAGCAGCGGCCTGGTTTTGGCTCTCCAGACAGACTGGAGACGGAGTACAGCCTCCACTCACCTCCGGTACCGGGGCAGCACTGCGACTGGCCGGTGGCGAGCCGGATACCCTGGATCCGGCGTTGGTCACGGACTCGACCTCGGCCGAGTACGTGGTGCACATCTTTAGCGGACTGGTGACCCTCGATTCCAGCCTGTCGGTGGTGCCGGACCTGGCCGAGCGATGGGAGATCAGCCCGGACGGCAAGACCTATACGTTTTACTTGCGCAGCGGAACTCGCTTTCAGGACGGCAAGGAGCTTGCCGCGGCCGATGTGGTGTACTCACTCGAAAGAGCCTGCGATCCGCGAACTGGCTCTCCTGTGGCCGCGGTCTACCTGGGTGACATTGTCGGAGCGAATGAAAAGCTGTCCGGCCAGGCAACCACGATCAGTGGTCTCAAGGCGGTTGACCAGCGTACCATAAGAATCACGATCCTGGAGCCGGCGGCGACCTTTCTGGCCAAGTTGACCTATTCGACTGCTTTTGTGCTGGACCGCACCAATGTTGAGAGCGGCAATTGGTTGTCTCGCCCCAACGGGAGCGGCCCGTTCCGCCTGAAAGAGTTCAGCAGTGAGGAAATCGTGCTCCAGCGCAATGAACACTACTACCGCGATCCGCCCAGGCTGGAGGAAGTAGTGTACCATCTCAGCGGCGGCTCGCCGATGAGTATGTACGAAAATGGCGAGCTCGACATGGTGTACGTAGGGCCCGCTGACGTTGAGCGTGTACGCGACCCGGCCAACGTGCTCAATGCCGAGCTGACCACGGTGCCACAACTTGATATTCAGTACCTGGGGCTGAATGTGAACCGGCCGCCGTTTGACGATGTCAAGGTAAGACGGGCGTTTTCCCTGGCCATTGACCGGGCCAAGCTCACCACCGTGGTCTGGAAGGATATGCGCGCCCCTGCGGAGGGCATCGTCCCTCCGGGGCTGCCTGGCTTTCAGCGTGCGCAGCCGCTATTGGCCTTTGACCCGCAGCGCGCCCGCCAATTGCTGGCCGAATCGCGCTACGGAGGGCCGTCCGGACTGCCTCCGGTGACGCTGAGCATCGGCACGCTGGACACGGAGCTGCCTCCCGTGATCCAGGCGCTGGTGGGAATGTACCGGGACAATCTCGGGGTGGACATCGCGGTAGAGGGCAGCTCTGATGTGCTGGCCGGCGACCCGCAGTTCTATTCCATCGGCTGGATCGCGGACTATCCGGATCCGGAGAACTTTTTGGATCTCTTGTTTCACAGCGGCAGCGGTCTCAATCATATGAACTACTCCAATCCGCAGGTGGATCGGCTTCTGGAGAGCGCCAGGGTCGAGACAAACCGCCAGCAGCGGCAGAATCTTTTCCTGGAAGCCGAACGGCTGATCGTATCGGATGCTCCCTGGGTACCACTCTGGCACAGCGTGGATTATGTGCTGACCAAACCCTACGTAAAGGGTGTTGTGCACAGCGCAGCCATTTTCCCGTGGCTGACCAACGTTTCGATTGAACGCTAGCACTTATTCGTCTGAAGGGAGGACATTGTAGATGGCTACACTGCTGCAAGTGAAGGGGCTCAAAACCCAGTTCTTCACGCAAGATGGTGTGGTCAACGCCGTCAACGCGATTGACTTTGATCTGAACGAAGGTGAGACCCTCGGCATCGTGGGCGAAAGCGGCTGCGGCAAGAGCGTCAGCGTGCTCTCGCTGATGCGATTGATTCCCACTCCGCCCGGCCGGGTCGTAGGCGGAGAGGCCTGGTTCCAGGGCCGCGACCTGATCAAGATGGACAATGAAGAGATTCGGTCAGTGCGCGGCAACAAGATCGCCATGATCTTCCAGGATCCGATGACCTCACTCAACCCCGTTCTCACCATCAACCAGCAGGTGAGCGAGGCCCTCGAGCTGCACCTGGGAATGGACAAACGGCAGGCGCGCCGACGGACCGTCGAACTGCTTGACCTGGTCCGCATCCCCGATGCCGCCAATCGTATTGATGACTATCCTCACCAGTTCTCGGGCGGAATGCGCCAGAGGGTGATGATCGCCATGGGCCTGTCCTGTAACCCGCAGCTCCTCATTGCTGACGAGCCAACCACCGCGCTCGACGTGACCATTCAGGCCCAGATCACGGATCTCGTGCGGCAGCTCAAGAACGAAATCGGCATGGCCGTAATCTGGATCACTCACGACCTGGGCATCGTGGCCGGCCTGGCCGACCGAGTTAACGTGATGTACGCGGGATACATCATCGAATCGGCTGACGTCAAGGACCTCTATGCTGACCCGCGACACCCCTACACTCTCGGCCTCCTGGGTTCCATCCCCCGCCTTGACGCGGAACGCAAGACCAGGTTGACGCCCATTGAAGGCCTGCCGCCAGACCTGATCGACATGCCGCCCGGTTGCCCATTCGCTCCGCGCTGCCGCTATGCGCTGGACAAGTGCCTCACTGAGAACCCCGTCCTGGAGACAGTTGCCCGGAGGCATACTGTCGCCTGTTGGGTGGACGTCAAGGGAGGGAGTAGATAGCATGGCTGAGAAGGAAATCCTGCTGCAGGTCGAGGACCTCAAGATGTGGTTCCCGATTACCCAGGGAATCATCATCCAGCACCACGTAGGCGACATCAAGGCCGTCGACGGACTGAGCTTTTTCATCCGCCGCGGCGAAACGCTCGGCCTCGTGGGCGAAAGCGGCTGCGGCAAGTCGACCACCGGCCGCGCCAT
The DNA here is from genome assembly GCA_002070215.1 of Chloroflexi bacterium ADurb.Bin180. Lineage (NCBI taxonomy): Bacteria > Bacillati > Chloroflexota > Chloroflexi bacterium ADurb.Bin180. The sequence continues at coordinate 9,055 of MWCV01000002.1, forward strand.
TTTGCAGCTCTACCGGCCCACCGGCGGAGACGTGTATTTCCAGGGTCACAACCTGACCCAGCTAAAGGGCGAGCCCCTGCGCCGCATGCGCCGTCAGATGCAGATGATCTTCCAGGACCCCTACGCCTCGCTGAACCCGCGTATGACTGTCGGCGACATCGTCGGCGAGCCCCTCGAGGTCCACAACATTGCCAAGGGGCGCGAGTTGCGCGAACGCGTAATGGACTTGCTCGAAGACGTGGGTCTCAACCGCTACTTCATCAACCGCTACCCGCACGAGTTCTCTGGCGGCCAGAGACAGAGAATCGGCGTCGCCCGCGCCCTCGCGGTCGGCCCCGAGTTCATCGTCTGCGACGAACCCATCTCCGCCCTGGACGTTTCGATTCAGGCCCAGATCATCAACTTGCTGGAAGAGATGCAGCAAAAGTACCATCTGACCTATCTCTTCATCGCTCACGACCTTTCCGTTGTCCGCCACATCAGCGACCGCGTGGCCGTGATGTACCTGGGCAAGATCGTCGAGCTCACCACCAGAGATCAGCTCTATTACGACGGGCGCCATCCTTATACCAAGGCCTTGCTGTCCGCGGTTCCGATCCCTGACCCGGCGGTGGAAGAAAAGCGACAGCGTACCATCCTCACCGGTGATGTGCCCAGCCCGGCAAACCCGCCCAAGGGTTGCCATTTCCATACCCGCTGTCCGGTCAAGATCGCTGGCACCTGCGACGTGATAGAGCCCGAGTTCAAGGACATTGGGAACGATCACTGGGTGGCCTGCCACAGGGTGTCGTAGCGGCTTGATCCGCTCAGTCCCAAAAATGCGGACTTGAGTCCCAACGCTGTGAGAGAGGCCAGTCCGCTGGCCTCTCTTCATTCCCGGACCCGCTTACCGGCCGACAGGGGCCCATCCAGATACTGCATTGACAGGCACTACCTTCGACAGGGGGTGCACGATGTCGAGTCAGGAAGTCTATGTCCACGACGAGCTCGTTCTTGTACCAGCCACCGGCTGGGTTCGCTTTTTGAGGCATGGCCGGGTCCTCCTTGATCACGCCTCGGCAGCGGTCGCGTTCACCACTCACAACGGCGAGCATAGAACGCTGGCGATGGCTGGACACAGGGTGTCTTACGGTCTAGCCCGCGACAGTGTCAGCATCAGCTTTGCTGATGCGCAGCTTGAACTCACCTGGCACATTGCCGTCGGCGATGAGGTGCGCCTGCGCCTCGAGGCTACCAACGTCGGCAGCAACCCGGTCTTGGTGGACCAGATGCACGTGCTCGACCTCTCGACCGCCCACGGCGGCAGCCTCGGTCTGACCAGCGCCCCCAAGAACTGGCGCTTTTACCAGAACGGCTGGCAGTCCTGGAGTCCCGCCTATGCCAGAAGTGTGGCCGATGGCGTCTGGGTTGATCCCAACACTGAGGACTATGCTACCAAGCACCTGCCCCACCCGCTGAGTGAGAACCCCAAGGTCTACAGCAGTGAGTGGTTCACCGTGCTGGCGCCCAACGAACAGCCGGGAACACTGCGTTCCGACCCTTCGGTTCTGCTCGGCTTTGTCACCACGGCCAATCAGTTGGCCGAGATTCGCCTTGAGCTGACCACCAATCGCCGCTTTCACGCCCTGAGAGCCATCGCCTATGCCGATGGTTACCCGCTGGCTCCGGGCGAAAGGCTGACCTCAGAGACGCTGCTGCTGGCCACGCGCACCGATCCGCTCGCGCTGCTCGAACGATATGCGACGCGGCTGGGCGAAACAATGCACGCCCGCTCGTCAGCGGCAGACTGGAGCGGCTGGTGTACCTGGTATCACTACTACGGCGAAGACACCTCCGACGAGGTGCAGAAGAATCTCAGCGTAATGAACAACGAGCACCTCCCGCTGGATCTCGTGCTCATCGATGATGGGTACGAGACCGCCATCGGCGACTGGCGCGACGTCGACGCCGCCAAGTACCCTCTGGGCATGAAGAACATGGCTGACCGCATCCGCGCGAGCGAGCGTCACCCGGGCATTTGGACAGCTCCATTCTGCGCCAGCTCCGAATCCAGGCTGTTTGCGGAGCATCCGGACTGGGTGCTCCGCAACGAGGCTGCCGAACCAGTGGTGGCCTTTCAGCATTGGGGCAAGGATATCTACGGGTTGGACCTGTCCATCCCGGCTGTCTGCGACTGGCTTGGTGCACTTTTTCGCACCCTCAGCAACGAGTGGGGCTACAGCTTTTTCAAGGTCGATTTTCTGTATTCAGCCGCCCTGGCTCAGGGCAGGCGCCAGGATCCTCACCTCACCCGCGCGGCCGCAGTACGGAAAGGCCTCGAGATCATCCGCGAAGCGGTCGGAGACAAGTTCGTGCTCGGCTGTGGAGCGCCTCTCGGTCCGGCAGTAGGTCTCGTGGATGGCATGCGTATCGGCGCCGACGTCCATGTTGAGTGGCAGCCATTCTGGCCGGACCTATCGGCGCCCTCTGTGTCGAATGCCATGCTCAACTCTGTCACCCGTTCCTTCATGCACCGCCGCCTGTGGCTGAACGACCCGGACTGCCTGCTGCTTCGACCACGCGGTCCCAATGCCAACCTCTCTCCCACTGAGACGCGCTTTCTGGCAACAGTGGCCAGCATCTCCGGCAGCCTGGTCATCGACAGCGACGACCTTGCCGAGCTGACGCCCGAACGCCTGGACTACCTCCGGTGCGTACTTCCTCCCTATGAGAAAAGCGCCGTCGCCGCTGACCTCTTTCGAAACGAGCGCCCGCGGACCCTCGTCTTGCCCATAGAAACCAATTGGGACACGTGGACTATCGTTGCCTTGCTCAACTGGGATAACGATCCGCGGGTCACAGAGCTGGAACTGGCCCAGGTCGGCCTGGCGCCGGGAACCTACCACGTCTACAACTACTGGCATCAGCAGTACCTGGGCGCGGTGCGGGACCGCGTCACCATCGAAAAGCACCTGGCCCACGAAGCGGTCTTGCTGTTGCTCAAGCGCGTCTCTGACCGGCCACAGTTGCTCACCTCCACGTTCCACATCTTGCAGGGGGCGGTCGAGGTCAAGGCCGTGAGGGTCGAGAACAAACACATGTCGGTCGAGCTGCAAAAGCGGGGGCAGCAATCGGGGCGCCTGCTGTTTGCCCTGCCAGAAGGGCAGGAGATCGCCAGACTGCTGGTGAACGGCCGTCAGCGCAGGCCAGCGCCCGTGGCGCCGGGCGTGTGGCAAACGAACATCGACCTCACCGACAAGGCAGGCGCCGAGCTGTTATTCAGCTAACCCTCGCCAGTACCTGACCCGACGCGGACAGTCGGCTCACTTGCCCAAGGGCCGCGCAGCCGCTCAGGCACCAGCCTCGCAATGGTTCCCATCACTTGATCGGCTACCTGGCGATCCGTCTCCGTGTGTGCAGCGCTGTCCTCCACCGCAGGCACAAAGGGCGGCCCAAAGCGGGCCGTGAGTCGGCCATTCTCCTCAAAGACACCCACCGGAACAAAGCCAAGGCCGCGCCTGGTCAGGTGGGCGATGAACCGCCCCACCCCCGCCGGCGGGAGGACCAGCCTGCCATCGGGACTATCGCCGCCTTCGGGTGCCAGCCCGAGGATCACCGGTGACTCCTCCGTGGCACTTGCTGCCACGGTCAGTGTCCGTCGAATCGCCTGCACCGCCTCGGCTGCCCACTCCGGATGGGGGGGCATAGGTGGCATCGAGATAAAGCCATACATCCTCGCCAGCCGGCGGAATACAATCAGGCTCAGCGGAGTAACAACGTGCTGGCGCAGCCGATCAGGATAGGTCCAGCGGTTAGCGACGATCCACGTCACCTCCGTCGGCGACCCCCTGGACCGCGAAATCGCTTCGCCAATAGTGGCCATCCCCCACCACATGTTGTAGCCCGGCCGATAGTAGTGATTGGTCACTACTACGAACGAGCCCCGGGGAGGGATGAAGTGGGTGTCTTCGACCGCCGGCTCGGGCCGTACAAAGGAGCGCAGGTGCCGCGAGTCGGCGGCAAAGCTGCGCTGCCTGCCAAGAAGGAGAGAAGAGAGGAAAGCCGCGACCCATCGCGGCTCCATACGGAACTGGGCCACAGGGCCAGGCTGCTCACCAACCCAACGCCGACAGGCCATCAGGCCGCCATCCTGCCGCTCACCCGACCGGCCAGGCTCGACACAGGCCTTTCATCGCGGGGCCTAGGGGCGGGCCAGACCCACGCCGTCGATAGCGGCGCCACAGTAGGGACAGCAAGAATCGCGGCCTACCAGATTCTCTACGATGGAGAACCCAAAGCGGTGAATCAACCGGCGATGACAGCTATAGCAGTAGGTATTCTCGCCATTGCTGCCCGGCACGTTGCCCTCATACACATAGCGTAGACCCGCCTCCAGCCCTATCTCCTTCGCCCGGTCAAGGGTCTCTGGAGGAGTCGCCTGGGCGTCCATCATTTCGTACTCGGGGTGGAAGCGGCTGATATGCCACGGTGTCTCGACGCCCACCTCCTTGGCCAGGAATTCGGTCAGCCCGCGCAACTCCCCTTCCGAGTCATTCTGGCCAGGAACCACCAGTGTCGTCACCTCTAGCCAGATGCCGCGCCTTTTCATCGCCTTGAGGGTATCCAGGACCGGTTGTAGCCTGGCGCCGCAGGTTTTGACGTAGAACTCGTCACGAAACGACTTGAGGTCAACGTTGGCGGCGTGTAGATAGGGGCCAAAGGCGTCGAGCATCTCTTCAGTCATGTAGCCATTGGTCACATAGATGCTCTTGATGCCGGAGCGGCTGGCGATCACCGCCGTGTCGTAGGCATACTCAAAAAAGATGGTTGGTTCGGTGTAGGTGTAGGCGATGGAGCGGCAGCCATAGTGACGGGCCGCCGCGGCGAGATGTTCTGGTGTAGCCTCGTGCCCATCCACCATCCCCTCGGCACGAGCAGCTTGAGAGATCTGCCAGTTCTGACAGAAAGAGCAGCGGAAATTGCAGCCCACGGTGGCGAACGAAAAGGCGCTCGACCCCGGATAAAAGTGAAACAGGGGCTTCTTCTCGACCGGATCGATGGCCTGGGAGATGGACAGCCCATAGACCAGGCTGTAGAGCGTGCCCTTGCGGTTCTCACGCACCTGACAGATACCTCTCTTGCCGTCAGCAATCGTACAACGGTGTGCGCAGAGATGGCATTTGACCTTGTTGTCGGCAAGCTTGGTGTAGAGTCGTGCTTCAATCATCGCCCACCTCCACCAGGCCCTGCGGGTAACGCCGGGCCAGGTCCTGGTACGTCCGCTTAAAGGCCAGCCACTCGGCCTTGTACTCTTCTTCCACCGACTTGTCGAGCAGCTTGGCCGGAACGCCGACGGCGATCTGCCCCGGCGGGACCTGCTGGCGCTGCCGAACCACTGCTCCCTCACCAACCACCGACCACTCGCCCACTTCCGCCCAGTCGCTGACCACCGATCCCATGCCGATCACGGCATAGTCGTGAATGGTACAGTTGTGGAGTACACTGCCATGACCCACGGTGACGTGGTTGCCGATGTGGGTAGCCTGGTCGGGCCGAGCGTGGATCACGCAGTTCTCCTCGATGCTGGTACCGTTGCCGATAATAATCGACCCATAGTCACCGCGCAGCCTGGCCCCTGGTCCGATCCAGCACCCATCGCCAACGGTGACAGCACCGATGACGTCTGCTGAGGGGTGCACGTAAGTACCCTTGCCCAGGATTGGTTTGCGCCCTTCAAACTCGTAGATGGCCATGGTCTCGCTCCTTCCGTTTCGACTGGCTCGATTGTAGCTCAGCCTCGGTGCAGAGACAACCGCCAACGCGGCCGTGAAACCGGTGAATCCTATGCAAAGCCGGCGAGTTGTGGTATGATGAAACCAAGCTTTGTGGAGGTTCTTGCGTCAGAATGATGGAAGATTTCGACCCCGGCATCTTCGTCGGGGAAACGGTGCTCGACCAGAGCACCGAAGCAATTGAGCTCCCCCTTCTGCCAGTCCGGGACACGATTCTGTTCCCGCGAGTGGCCGCACCCCTGTTCGTCAGCCGCGACAAGGCGATCAAGGCTGTTGAAGCGGCGATGGCCGCCAACCAGCGCATCGCCGTGTTTGCGCAGAAACCAACCACCTCTCAGGAGCCGGGCATAGAGGACCTGTTCGAACTGGGGACGGAGGCCGCCGTTGGGCGGATCTGGCGCATGCCGGATCAGACAACCTCCGTGTTTGTCCAGGGCCGCCGGCGTTTGCGCCTGCTCAGGATCACCCGGACCGAACCTTACCTCGTGGCACACGTGCTTCCCGTGCTGGACGCGGTGGAGAACACTCTCTCCACTGAAGCACTGATGCGGGCAGTGCTGACACTGTTCGAGAAGGTCGTTCGCCTCAGCCGCAACATCCCTGACGACGCCTTTGTCACCGCAATGAACGTCAACAGTCCGAGCTGGCTGGCCGACCTGGTAGCCTCCAACCTGAATCTGGACTTGAAGCAGAAGCAGGAAGTACTGGAGATCATCGACCCGATCGCCCGCCTTGAGAAGATCAGCGTGCTCCTGGCCAAGGAGCTCGACGTGCTCGAGCTGGAGAGCCGCATTCACTCGCAGGTACAGCAGGAAGTAGACAAAGGCCAGCGCGAGTACTTTCTGCGCGAACAGATGCGGGTCATTCAGTCCGAGCTCGGCGAAGGCGACCCCACGACTCGCGAGGTAGCCGAACTGCGACAAAAGATCATCGCCGCACAGCTACCTGACGAGGTACGCGAGCGAGCGGAAAAGGAACTGAGCCGGCTGGCCAGCATGCCTCCGGCCGCTCCCGAGATCAGCGTCATTCGCACCTACATTGAATGGTTCCTGGACCTGCCCTGGGCCAAGAGCACTCAGGACAATCTGGATATCGCGCACGCGGCCGATGTTCTGGCCCAGAACCATTACGGACTGAACAAAGCCAAAGAGCGCATCCTGGAGTACATTGCCGTTCACAAACTGGCACCAGACAAGGTGCGCAGCACCATTCTCTGCTTCGCCGGCCCCCCGGGGACAGGCAAGACGTCACTCGGCAAGTCGATTGCTACGGCACTCGGCCGCAACTTTGTCCGCGTCAGTCTGGGTGGCATTCGCGATGAGGCCGAGATCCGTGGCCATCGCCGCACTTATGTGGGCGCCCTTCCCGGCCGCATCCTCCAGACGATGAAGCGCGCCGCAAGTGTGAATCCGATCTTTATGCTCGATGAGATCGACAAGATCGGCATGGACTTTCGCGGTGACCCGTCGTCGGCGCTGCTGGAGGTGCTCGACCCGGAGCAGAACAACGCCTTCTCGGACCACTATCTCGAGGTGCCCTACGACCTCTCCAAGGTGATGTTCATCACCACTGCCAATGTGCTCGACCCGATACCCCCCGCCCTGCGCGACAGGCTCGAGGTTATCGAGTTCCCCGGTTACATTGAGGAAGAAAAGATCGAGATCGCGCGGCAGTTCCTCATACCGCGGCAGCTCGAGCAGCACGGCCTGACCAGGCTGAGTTTCCCCACCGACACGCTGCGCCATATCATCCGCGAGCACACCTTCGAGGCTGGCGTACGCAACCTCGAACGAAGCATTGCCACCATCTGCCGCAAGGCAGCGCGCCGTGTGGCAGAAGGCAAGCCAGCACCGCGCTACGTCCGCACACAGAGCCTCATCAAGCACCTGGGTCCGCCCGACTTTCAGTACGGCAAGATGGAGAAGAAGGACGAAGTCGGCGTGGCAATGGGACTGTCGTGGACCGAGTGTGGGGGCGACACCCTGCCCATTGAAGCTACGGTGATGGCCGGCAAGGGCAGCCTGTTGCTGACCGGGCAACTCGGTGACGTGATGCAAGAGTCCGCCCAGGCTGCGCTGAGCTATGCGCGTTCACACAGCAAAGAGCTGGGCATCAACGATGTCAACTATGAGAAGATCGACATCCACGTGCATGTACCAGAAGGCGCAATTCCCAAGGACGGCCCGTCGGCCGGTATCACCATCGCCACGGCCATGATCTCGGTCCTCAACCATACCCCCGTGCAGCGGCAGGTGGCGATGACCGGCGAGATCACGCTGCGCGGCCATGTGCTTCCCATCGGCGGCCTGAGAGAAAAAGTGCTGGCGGCTTACCGCGCCGGATTCCGTACGGTGATTGTGCCCAAAGACAACCAGAAGGACCTGGTCGACATCCCCCACAAGGTGCTGCGGTGCATCAAGTTCGTCTACGTTGAGGCGATGGATGAAGTGCTCAAGGCTGCTTTTGTTCCCACGCAGCGAGAGCGACCGGCGGCCGACCCTGCACCCCACAGAAAGCGGAGCGTGCGCAAGAATGAGCAAGCACCTGTGGCGATCCACACTGTCTAGGAATCTCCTCCGTCGGCTGGCGTTGTGCCTTGTCCTGATCGGCTTCCTGGCGGCCTGCCGCCAGGAGACACCAGCAGAACCCCGCACTGAGATGGTCAGTTTTCGCAGCGATATGAACCTCGGCAAAGAGATCCTGGCGGTACGGCGAGAGGACACCGACAGCGACGGGGCTGACGAATGGCTCGTATTCTACCGCTTTGACCAGGTAGGAACGGGCGGGCCGGTAGCGGCCATCATCTATGACGCAGCAGTCGATACTGCGCTGCAGCTCCCCGTGCTTTATCCGTTCAAGCTGCGCATACCTGACCAAAGCTATCTCGCCACAGAGGTGCCCGGCGTCACTCTGGTCAACATCCTCACCGAGGGCAGCGGCAAAGCGCTGAACGAACTGGTGTTTAGCACCGAGCATGAGCTGGCCATCTTCCGCCTCAGCCGCGATCCGGCGATGCCGCCCACCGACAACCCGCCGCTGTACCGCTGCGTGGGCTTTTTCCGCAGCGATCGGGTGTCCTTCGACCCGGTCTCGTTCCAGGTGGTGGTGACCAGCTTTGCCGGCTTTGAGCGCAGCCAACTCGTGACCAAGCGCTACTACAAACCTGACAACTCGGCCAGTGCTGATGGCTACTTTGTCGCCGGCACCACGGCGTTGCTCAGCCCCTACGATTATGAGGTGGACTTTCGGGAGCCAGTGAACGAAAAGATCCTAGACACGCCCTTTCCCGAAAAGATCCTTCTGGCCTTTTATCAGAGTCTGGGGCAGGCTGATGCGAAACCGCCCGCTGCGGACTATCTGAGCACCCAGGCGGCGGGGGAATTCAGGGCGGGACGACTGCGCTTTGGCTCGCCTTTCGGCCAGGAGCAGATCAAGCGAGCCACGGTCAAGCGCATCAGCTACTTTCCCACCCAGGAGTCCGATACTACTGCGCGAGTGATTGCCGAGGTGGTGTTCACGTCGCGGGCCGGGCAGCAGAGCAATCCGATTGAGGTGACCTGGGATCTGCAGAGGGTTGAGAACCACTGGAAACTGCACGCCCTGGAGTAGCAGTCACTGACTGAGGCCCGGGCGGACGCGCCTCATAAAAGCAGAGCATTGTACTGCCGTACTTGCGCTGATCAGACAGTTCGAGTTGCGACAGGTCGACCGCTTCATACTCCCGCGGATGGATCTGCGCCACAACCAGCCCACCCTCCGCCACCACTGACGATCCATCCAGCAACTGCAGCGTACGCCGCCACAGTCCCTTGTACTGCGGGGGCGCGACATAGACAATATCGAACGCCTCCCCCTGATAGCTCTCGAGGAACCTGAAGACGTCGCGCCGCACAACCTGAGCGACAGAACCGAGTCTGGTCAGCTCGAGATTGCGACGAATCGTGGCCAGAGCACGCTCGTTGCGCTCGACGAATACCGCCAGTGCAGCCCCACGGCTCAGCGCTTCGATGCCTATTCCCCCTGTGCCGGCAAAGAGATCCAGGAACCTGGCCTCGGCCACGCTGTCGCCCAGAATGTTGAACAGCGAAACCTTGACCCGGTCGGTCACGGGCCGTGTCGAGTCGCCGGGAACAGCGTACAGCCTGCGCCCCTTGGCCTGACCGGTGACTACTCGCATCATCCACCGGCCCCGGTCACGCCTGGTTCAGGACAGGAGACGGTGTAGTCCTCTACGATGGGCATGCCGGCATAGCATCCGTGGTACACCGCCGGCAGCAGGCTGGCAATGCGCAGCATCATCTCGTCACTGATGGCCTGCCTGACCTCATGGGTCATTCGCCCCGTGATCGGTCTCAGGCAGAAAGGCGTGCCCACCACCATAGTGACCTTTGTCCGGCGCAAACGCTTGAGATTCGGCAGCAGTTTCTCCTGACCATAGACCGCGATCGGCACCACCACTGTCTGGGGGACTTTGGACAGCACCAGGGCCACTCCTGGTCTGGCGCGCAGCAGGCGGCCGTGGTGGCTGCGCGTGCCCTCAGGCGCGACACCCAGCGCTCCCCCATCTCGCAACACCCCAACAGCCAACTTGATGGCATTCAAGTCCATCTCGCCGCGGTGCAGCGGGATCGTGCCCCAGGCCTCAGCAATCAGTCGGGTGATCAGATGGTCCCACAGTTCCACTTTGCCCAGGGCGGAGATTGGGCGCGGCAGAGTGATATAGAGCAGGAAGGGATCGACAAAGCTGATGTGGTTGATGACCACCAGCACCGGGCCCTTGCGGGGCACACGCTCCACCCCGCTGATGTCCGTCCGCAGTATTACCTTCCCGATGAGTTTGATTACCTGTTTGGCTGTCCAGCCAACGATTCTCAATAGCACTGCTTGCCTCTGTCCAGAGCCTCGAACGAGTCCTCTACTTGGTGCTATTGACCCGTTGCCACAATGTCGCAAAGGACCGCTTGCGCAGCCTGACATCCCACCACACGCGCAGCCACACGTGCAGTCGGGCAGCGAAAAGCAGTAAGGTCCACCACAGCTCTCTGGGCCCGCGGGCGAACTCGAGCGCGGCCATCGTGCCATCCAGCGCCTCGCGCCTCAGAGACCTCATTCCGCGCGCGGCGTGAACATAGTTCTGCGCATAGCCGCCCACTGAGCGAATCTTCTGTTTCATCCAATCGCTGTAGGTTGACGGATACTTGACATAGACCACCGCATCAGGCGCGTAGGCAGTGCGCAAACCCTGCTCCGCTATGCGGTGCGAGATCAGGCCGTCCTCGGCCAGTGAATCCTCGGGTATGTCGCTGACCAGACTGCGGCGGAAAGCGTAAAGGTATCCCGAGCTCTCAAAGAACTCGCCACTGGCCGAACGCAGGCTGCGCTGCCGATGCGCCCCCGCCTCAACCAGCAGGTGCGACCAGTAGCCGAGCATGGTATCGCGCGGGCTGATCGATACCGGCCGGCCACTGGCGATGCCGACCGCAGGATCTGCAAACGGCGTGAGCAGAGCGGGTACAGCTCCATCGCCCACGTACACGTCCCCGTCCGTCAAGACCAACAGACCGCCTCTGGCTTCTTTGAAGGCCAGGTTGAGCGCCGCGGGTTTGCCCCGACCTTCATCGCGAAGGCAGCGCACTGCCGGGCACTCAGCTTGCACGGCGGCAGCCACAGCCGCCGTGGCGTCGTCAGGGCAGACCACCAGCAGCTCCCAATCATCGGGCAGCGGCTGCCCGATCAGGGCGTTGATAGCTCGCCCCACGGTATTCTCTTCGCGGAAGGCCGTAACGACGATCGTTAGCACTCTGGAGAGTTTAGCACACATCAAGAGGCGCACCAACCTGCCTGGCCACAGCGTTCGTTCAATCCGCCGAAGCCAATAACGCCAAGAGCCCCCGGGCCTGGCGGCGCGGGGGCTCTTGCTCCAGAACACCCTTAGTCGAAGACGACTACTTCCTTTCCCGACAGCTTGTCGACAATCTTGGCTGCGATCAGCTCCATATGCGAGTTGTACTGAACAAAGTCCAGATTGTCAGCAGGGACGGTAAGAACTGGGCAGAGCGAGAAACGGTCGATCCACTCCTCGTAGAGTTGGTTTAACTGTCCCAGGTATTCGGCCGACACCTGGCGTTCAAAATCCCGGCCACGTTTGCGAATGCGCTTGATGAGCACCGGTACTGAGGCCCGCAGATACACCACCAGGTCAGGTGGCGGCAAGAATAACCTCATAGCAGTGTAGAGCTCACGATAGGTGCGGTAGTCTCGCTCGGACATGTTGCCCTGGCGAAAGAGGTTCTCCGCAAAGACCTCCGCATCCTCGTAGACACTGCGGTCCTGTACCACCGTCCCCGGTCGATCTAGTATCTGGCGATGGTGCCTCAGCCGACGAGAGAGAAAGAACACCTGAGAGTGAAAACTCCACTGCTGCATATTCGCGTAAAAGTCGGCCAGGTATGGATTGTCATCCACTGCCTCGTAGAAAGGCTCCCAGGCCAGCTTCTCAGCCAGCATGGCCGTCAGGGTGGACTTGCCAACGCCGATGTTGCCGGCGACAGCTATGAACTTTTTCACGCCTCCCCCTTCTCGGATTCGACTCCACAATCTTCTCGAATCCGCGCCAGGTAGGCATCCTCCAGACTGATGCCCATGCCGTTGGCCAGCCTGAGGAGGCCGGCCAGCGAGCCAGCCAGATGACCTTTCAGCACTGTGGCCCGATCCTGAAGGGCGCGGGTCTGCGCCTCGTTGCGATTGCCCACTTGCTGCACCAGTCGGTCTTCAACTTCCCAGGCTTTGCCCAGCTCGGTAGCCAGAGCGCCAAGCTGCGCCTGCAGAGACAGGAACTGGTGGTACACGTCCCTTTCCTCGCCCTCGTCCTTATCCGCGGCACGGCGCCAGGACTGCAGGTCGCTCAGCCGGCGCCTTCGGCCCTCGAGAATGGCCCGGCCACGCTCCTTCGCCGGAGTCTCCACCTCCAGCAGCGGTCGCTGGTAAGTCCCCGTACCCAGCGCCGACCGAATGCGTTCGATCACCGATGCAAGGTCGGCCGCATTGCGCACGATATTCAGCTCGGAAGTGTCGATGGTCAGAATGGGGGTCTGGGTGTAGGTGGAGAAGAACTTGTCGTAAGCGGCGGCAAGGTCCGCCAGATAGCCGCGCGACATGGCCCGCTCGTAAGTGCGGTCGCGAATGGCGATCCTTTCGAGCAGCACGTCGAGGTTAGCCCGCAGGTACACAACCAGGTCGGGCAGAGGGATCTTTTCAGCCAGGACGGAGTGCAGCGTGGTGTAGACGGCCAGCTCGTCCTTGGCCAGGTTCAGCCGTGCAAAGAGCTCATCTTTGGCAAAGGTATAGTCGCTCACCAGCGAGCAGTGCTGCAAGACGCGCGCAATCACCTCATGTTGCTGGCGGTAGCGGCTCAAGAGGAAAAAGATCTGCGTCTGAAAAGCGTACTTGGCCCGGTCGGCATAAAAGTCACTCAGGAAGGGGTTCTCCTCAAAGACCTCTAGCAGCAGCTCTGCGCCGAGTTCCTTGTGCAGGATTCGGGCGAGAGTGGTCTTGCCCACGCCAATGGGACCTTCAACGGCGACATAGTACCTTTCGGGCACAGGACCCTCCTCCGATGAGCGGTGAGAAGTACTGAGAAAAGCGTGGCAGGCGTCTGTGAGTCGAGAGCTCTGCCTCCAGAATAGTGCTCGACTCGCCAGTTGTCAAGACATGTAGGCCAAACATTAAGGCTTCTCCGTGTGAACTGGACGACCACCAGCAGAGTATTGTGCATTGCTTGCCTGGCATCACCGCGAGCAACTTTATTCCCTATAATGCGTATTCACAGTAGACAGGAGTCGGTGCATGGAGCAGGAAGGACAGTGGGTCCAGGCGGCGCTGGAAGGTGACCAGCACGCCTTTGGCCGACTGGTGGATGCATACAAAGGACCTGTGTACAACATCTGTTTCCGTATGCTGGGGAACCAGGCTGATGCCGAGGATGCAGCTCAAGAGACCTTTGTCCGCATCTACACTCGGCTCAGATCCTATGACCCTCAGCAGAGGCTGTCTTCGTGGATCCTGGCTGTCGCCTCGCACTATTGCATTGACCGACTACGACGCCAGCGCATCAAGTGGTTTTCTCTCGACGACCTGCTTCCGGTCCAGGAGCTGCAGGATGAGGCAGACCAGCCCGAGACGGTGTTGCTGCAAAGCGAGCGCACCAGCGAGGTACAGTCATTGCTTCAGTCTCTGCCTCCCGAATATCGCCTGGTGATCGCTCTGCGGTACTGGCACGACCTTTCCTATGAGGAAATTGCCAAGACGGTCGGCGCGACCGAGAGTGCGGTCAAGTCCAGGCTGCATCGCGCCAGAGAGATGCTGGCCCAGCAGGCTATGGCCAGGAGACTGCCAGTAGTCCGGCAGGATAGCGCTCGCTGCAACGGAGAGAGGGTGATAACCAATGTCGTGCTCTAGATGGAGCGAATGGATGTCGCTGCGGCTGGACGGGCTGCTGACTCAGGAGGAGGAGCTGGCTCTCCAGACTCACCTGGGGTCCTGTCAGGCATGCCAGGAGCAGTGGGAGGCCATGCTATGGACATCTTCTCTTCTGGCGACGGAGCTCGCCGCCGTACCGCCGAGCACCTTTGCCGCCAGGGTGCAACACCTACTCCAGCAGCGAAAGCTTGGCCGTCAGCGCGCCATTGGAGTTCTCAAGGTATGTTTGGGTTCGGTTGGCGCGTGGAGCGCTGCCGCGGTCGTTGCAGTGGTAACGGTGGCCGCCCTGTGGACTCCGGCGCGGATCCTGGCCGTTGACCTCGGAGTTCCGCTTCTCGCCGACGCACTTGCGTTCACCACAATGTTCGCCCGGGCAGGACTGTCCGGACTGAGGGCTCTCTGCACCACTTCTACCGCGGTGACCCTGTTTGGCTACACCGGTCTGGCCATTGCCCTGACGGCCAGTTGGGTGATTGTTGTGGCGCGATTTCGCCACAGTATGGCTACGGATTCGGACTAGGAGACTGGAATGAGAAAGCCACTGGTACTGCTTCTTGCCGTCGTTTTGTTTGCTGCCTCGGGCATCACCGTTTGGGCCGACGATGGTGATGGTCAGGCCGTGCTTCCCGGTCAGAATGTAGTTGTCAGACCGGGGGAAGTGATGCGCGGCGACCTGGCCGTCATCGGCGGCGACCTGGAGCTGCAGCAGGGTGGGCGAGTGAACGGCGACGTAGTTGTGCTTGGTGGCGGCGCCGTCATCGATGGCGAGATCGATGGGAACCTGGCCGTGCTCGGTGGGACGGTCGACCTGCGCTCTCACGCCCGGGTGGGCGGCGACCTGTTCACCCTGGGGGCTACGGTCACGCGCGATCCTGCTGCCATTATCGAAGGCCAGACGGTCGAGTCCTTCCGCGGCCGCTTGCCCCGGCTGCCCGAGATTCCTGAGAATCCCGACTGGCAGCCGACAGGGCCCCTGCCACGCAGCTACTGGGAGCCGGCCGATATCCTTGGCCGTTTCATTGGCTTTGTGCTCAGTACGATGGCCATGATCGCTCTGGGAATACTGCTGGTGATGCTGCTCCCCAGACCAACTGAGACGGTCGAGGCTGCTGTGGCCGGAGCCTTCATACCCAGCCTCGCCCTGGGCGTTCTGACCTTTCTTGTCCTGATCGTCCTGGTGCCGCTGCTCATTCTGATCTGCATCGGCATTCCGGTCGCGGTATTGTTGGTAATGGCCGCTGTCGCCGCTGCCGCCTTCGGTTGGTCTGCTGCCGGCATCTGGCTCGGGCGGCGCCTGCTCACCCAACTAAAGGGCCAACCTCAGCCTGTCATCGCGGCTGTCATCGGCATCACCGTGCTCACGGCCCTATCGCAGCTTCCCTGCCTGGGCTGGATGCTGGGCGCGGTGACCGGCGCTGCCGGACTGGGCGCAGTTGTCCTGACCCGCTTCGGCACAGCACCATACCCGCGACCTACCGCTCCGGTCACACCTCTCGAACCGCCACCCCCCGTGCCCGGTGAGTCAACGGGTCTCTAGCTGCGATAACCGCCAAGGGGCTGGCCGTGGTTGGCCAGCCCCTTTTGCATCCTGGCGGGTTGACCTGGTTCGGCCACATCATATAATCACCACAGGTAGAGTAGGAATCTCGTTCGCCAGGAGGGTGAGATGTTCAAGTTTGCCTCTGATGAATGGGTCCAGGCGCTCAAGCAAGCCATCAACTCCAGCCCTGCCTATGCCGAGGCAGCCAAGACGTGGGAAGGCGATTTCTACTTCATCGTTGAGCCAAGCGGTCCCGTCGTCCAGGAACTGGTGATGTACATGGACCTCTGGCACGGCGAGTGCCGCGAGGCCCAGACGTACCCCGACCGCAGCGCGAAACAACCCGCCTTTGTGATCAGCGCCCCGTTGCCGGTCTGGCGCAAGGTCATCGACAAAAAGCTGGACCCCATCCAGGGAATGATGACTCGTCAGATCAAGCTGCAGGGCGACATGGTCAAGATCATGAAAGCGGTAAAAGCGGCCAAGGAACTCGTGGAGTGTACCACCCGTGTGCCCACGCAGTTTCCCGAGTAGCCGGTAGGGGCTGGCGATGTGGTACTTTAACAGTCCCCTGGTCGTTTTTGGCGAAGATGCCCTGAACGAACTGGTAGCCATCCAGGGTCATCGCGCCTTTGTGGTCACCGATTCGACGCTCCTCAAGCTCGGTCATGTGGACCGGGTCACTGCCAGGCTCAAAGAGGCGGGGCTAGAGGTGCGCGTCTTTGCGGAAGTGGAGCCCGATCCGTCGCTCGAGACAGTGAAGCGTGGCGCCGCGCAGATGGCCGACTTTGGTCCGGACTGGATAGTCGGGCTGGGCGGCGGCTCCTGCATGGATGCCGCCAAGGCGATGTGGGTGCTCTATGAGCATCCGGAGATGGTCCCTGAAGAGATCAACCCGGTGGTTCCTCTGGTTCTGCGCCAGAAGGCCCGGTTGATCACCATTCCAACCACCAGCGGCACCGGGGCCGAAGCCACCTGGGCCATCATTCTCACGGACACAGCAGAAAACCGCAAGCTCGCTCTGGGCTCACGAGAGAACATGGCTGACATCGCCATCGTTGATCCGGTATTCGTCGCCGCCTTGCCACCGCAGGTGACCGCCGATACCGGCATGGACGTCCTCACCCACGCGGTCGAAGGCTACACCACGAGCTGGCACAACGATTTCTGCGATGGCCTGTGCCTCAAAGCAATTCAACTGGTCATGGATTACCTTCCCCGGGCCGTTCTGGTCGGCACCGATCCGGAGGCCCGCGAACGAATGCACAACGCCGCCACCATCGCCGGGTTGGGCTTTGGCAACGCGCTCGCAGCAATGGCACATGCGATGGGCCATTCGCTCGGAGCGGTTTTTCACACCCCCCACGGCCGGGCTGTTGGGCTGGTGCTGCCCTACACCGTCGAGTTCACCGGGCTGACAGCGCCAGACCGCTACGCGGACATTGTACGGTTTCTCGGGCTCGGCGGCTCGGTCGCTGATGCGCCACGGCTGCTGGCCGAGCGCATACGGTCCCTGGCGCGCGAGATTCGGCAACCGCTGTCGCTCCAGGATGCGGGCATCACGAGAACCCAGTTTGAGGCTGCCCTGCCGAAACTGGTGCAGAACGCCGAGAACGACGCCACCCTCGTGGCCAGCGCTCGTATCCCGGACAGTGGCGAGCTGTCGCGACTCTACGCTTGTGTGATGGAAGGGCGGGCAGTGGATTTTTAGCCCGCTGAGGGCGACAAAGGAGGTCCGGTATGTACGGGTTCATGGGCAAGCTGTTGCTCGTCAACCTTTCGACAGGCGAGATCTCCGCTGAGCCGCTCGATGAGTCAATGCTCCGACAGTTTGTGGGCGGTGCCGGGTTTGGCGCTCGCTATCTATTCGACCGAATGGAGCAGACGACCGAACCCCTGAGCCCCGCCAACCCGCTGCTGTTCATGACCGGTCCGCTGGTCGGCACGGCAGCTCCCCTGTGCGGACGGTACGAGGTGTGCGCCCGTTCGCCCCAGACCGGTCTGTGGGGCGAGTCCAACTCGGGTGGTCGGTTTGGGCCGTACTTGAGGTTCTCCGGCTACGACGGGATCCTTTTTACCGGCCGTTCGGCCACGCCCGTGTACCTCTCCATCCGCGACGGCCGCGCCGAACTGCACGACGCCAGACACCTCTGGGGTCAAGACACCTATGAGACCCAGGCTCACATCCAGAAGGAGCTGGGCGACTCGGCGCTGAGCGTTGCCTGCATTGGCATCGCCGGCGAGAACCTGGTCAAGTATGCGGCGATTGTCAACGATTGGGGGCGCGCCGCCGGCCGAACGGGCATGGGCGCAGTGATGGGCAGCAAGAACCTCAAGGGCATCGCCGTGGGCGGGCACGCTCAGGTGCCGCTCGCTGATCCTGATGGCTTTGCCGCGGCAGTACAGGCCGCCATCAGCTCGGTGAAGGAGGACGTCAAGGGGCAGTTCTTGTCGGCTGGCGGCACGGCTTCGGCAGTCGATACTACGATGTGGATGGGCGACATACCCAACAAGTACTACAGCATGGCCCTCTGGGAACCAGTGGCCAAACTGGGTGGCGGCACAATGGCCGAGTCCATCCTCAAGGGGAAGAAGGCCTGCTACCGCTGCGTCATCGGCTGCGGCCGCGTAACCAAGACCACCGGTCGCTACGCGGTGGACAACATCGACGGCCCGGAGTACGAGACTGCTGCTGTCTATGGTTCGCTGATCCTCAACGACGACCTCGAGAGCGTCGCCTACGCTGACCACCTGTGCAACTGCCTGGGACTAGACTCAATCAGCGCCGGTTCGACCATTGCCTTCGCCTATCAGCTCTACGAACGGGGCATCATCACCAGCGAGGACACTGGCGGTCTGGATCTCATCTGGGGCACGGTCGATCCGGCCATCCAGCTCACCGAGCAGATCGCGCGACGTCAAGGCTTTGGCGACTTGCTTGCCGAGGGAGCACGAGCTCTGGGGCGGCACTATGGAGTGGAAGAGCTGGCCGTCCAGGTTAACGGCCTCGAGGTCCCAATGCACGATCCTCGTGCCTTCGTCGGGATGGGATTGGTGTATGCTACCTCACCGCGCGGGGCGTGTCACAATCAGGGCGACATGTTTCTGGTGGATCTGGGAGCACCGGTGCCGGAACTCGACATTCAACTGGGCGACCGACTGGAGAGTTCGGAAGAAAAGGCCCTGATGACGTCGCGGGTGATGGACTGGCGGACTCTGTACAACTCGCTGGTGATGTGCGTCTTCTGCAATCCGCCGGCGGCGCTGGTGCGCGATTTGTTGAACGGGGCCACGGGCTGGCAGGTCGGCCTGGAGGAGCTGCTGCCTCTGGGTGAACGAGCATTCCAACTCAAACGGCTGCTCAACGGCAAGCTCGGCCTCACGCCGCAGAACGACCGCCTGCCTGCTCCCCTGCTCCAGCCGCTGTCCGATCCGACGGTCGAAACCCGACCGCCCGATATGAGCGTGCTTCTGCCCGCCTACTACCGCGTCCGCGATTGGGATCCGGTCACGGGAATGCCCTCCGAGCAAAGGCAAGCCAGACTGGGGCTGTAGGAGCGGCCGCTAGTAGGCGCAGGAAACCTCACGTCGGACGAATTGCCCCTGGCCCCGGCGGCCAACGAACTGGCCGTTCTCGACGATCACCTCGCCTCGAAGCAGCACCACGGACGGATACCCGACCACTTCGCGCCCTTCGTAAGGGCAATAGTCCACCCGTTGATGCAGGTTGGCCTGGCTGAGCGTGACTCGCCGCTGTGGATCGTAGATGACCAGGTCGGCGTCAGCGCCAACTGCGATGACTCCTTTGCGCGGATACAGGCCAAAGATCCTGGCTGGAGACGTCGCGCACACCTCCACGAAGCGTTGCAGGGACAGCCGGCCTTTGCCCACGCCCTCGCTGAACAGCAATGGGATACGGGTCTCGATGCCTGGCGCCCCGTTCGGGATCGCATTGAACGCATGGCGGCCAAGGGCTTTTTGCGTCGCATAGTTCCAGGGGCAGTGGTCGGTGGAGACAACCTGCAGGGCGTCCTCGGCCAGGGCCTCCCAGAGCAGCGGCCAGTTGGCCTGGTCACGCAGAGGGGGTGACAGAACGTACTTGGCGCCCTCGAAACCTGGCCGGTCATACTCGTCGGTCGAAAGCAGGAGGTACTGGGGACAGGTCTCGGCGAACACGCGCTGGCCGCGCTGGCGCGCCGACTGAACCCGCTCCAGCGTCTCCGCGCAGGTGAGGTGGGCGATGTAGAGGGGAGCGTTCACCAGCCCAGCCAGAATGGCTACCCGATTGGCCGCCTCTGCCTCGACAAGGGGCGGTCGACTGTCGGCGTGGTACTTGGGCGCAACGAGTCCCTGCGCCAGCAGGCGCCTGGTCAGGAAGGCGATGGCATGGTCGTTCTCCGTGTGCACCATCGGCAGCACCTGCGCGTCGCGCACCGCTGTCAGCAGTTCTAGGAAATCACGGTCCGAAAGCCTCACGCCGTCATAGGTCGTGTAGAGCTTGGCGCTGCGATAGCCCTGCTCGCTCAATCGGCGCAGCGCGGCCAGCGTACTCGGGGATGAGTCCGCCAGCTGGAGATGCAGCGCATAGTCCACCGCCACGCGCCCGTCTGCTTGAGCCCGGCGTCTGGTTACCCAGGATTCCAGGTCGTCGCCGCGGCGGTTTTCGGTAAAGTCGATGATGGTCGTGGTGCCGCCGCAGGCGGCGGCAACGGTTCCGCTGGCCAGGTCGTCGCTGGTCAGATTGCCACCGACGTTCATCTCGAGGTGAACGTGGGGATCAACAAAGCCGGGAAAGACGTAGCAGCCCTGCGCGTCGATCTTGTTGGGCCCCTCGAGCCCAACCCTTAGTTCGGCTATTCTCCCGCCATGAATCCCAACGTCAAGCCGTTCCAGCCCGCTCGCTGTGACAACCTGACCATTTGTGACGACACTGTCCATCCTGCTGCCCTCCAGGGCTGAGAAAAAGTGAGGGTACCGAGGTCGGCACTCCTCGATACCCTTGAACTCCGGGCCGGGCTCGCGCCGCCCGCACCCACTATTGTCGATACCACCACCAGTAGTAGTTGGGGCAACCGTACGCTTGGCAGTACCAGTAATTGAAATACTCGTACCGCGAATACGCCGGCTGTGGCGGATAGTAGGGATAGTGGGGATACTGAGCGGGCGGAGGCGGAGGCCGAGGCGCAGGAGGTCGTGGGGCTTGCCAGCCGGACGATGACGGGATGTACAGCCTCTGGCCGACCCAGATGAGATCTGGATTGGCCAGGTTGTTGACAGACGCGATCGTGTACGGGTTCACCCCGTACCGCCTGCCAATCGCGTACAGAGTCTCGCCGGCTGAGACAATGTGGTAGCCGTCAGCCAGCACCGTCGTTGCTCCGGCGACCAGAAGCAGGGTCAGCACCAGAACAGCGAGGAGCAGACTCCTTCGCAGCAGCTTTGCCATCTCTACCTCCTTGACGATCCCGCAGAGCCCCTGCCCGATCAGGGCAGTCGCTCCTCCGGGCCCACCTCACTACGGGATCACCAGTCTCTGCCCCACGTAGATGAGGTTGGGATTCCAGATGCCATTGGCCCGCGTAATGACCCACACTGTAGTGCCGAACCGCCAGGCAATCCCCGAAAGGGTATCACCAGGCCGCACAATGTAGATCCTGGGCACAGGCACCGGGGGCGGCGCGGGAACAGGGATCAGCAGTACCTGACCAGATCTAATGAGGTTGACGTTCACAATGCCGTTGGCCTGGGCGATGCTCCACAGCGACACGCCATAGCGCAGGCCGATACGGTAGAGGTTCTCGCCTGGCTGAACCACATGGTAGACAGCACCAGCCGGCGAAGGCGGAGCAGCCAGGGAGGCCGGGGCCGCCCCGGCCAGGATCAGACACGCGGCAAGGACAACGAACACACTCTGAGAAAACCACCTTCTCATCGCAAAGAACCTCCTTTCCCACTCTATAGACGTAACAGACGCCCCAATGGAATCGCTCAATTCTGGAGAGATGGTGAAACGATCCCCGGGGCAATGAGCGTGCTCCGGGAGGAGCCGGTCCGACTCGCGTCCCGGAGAGGATCAGAGCCGACCCGTAACCTTGAGGAACCAGCGCCAGAACTGCTCCCACGGGCTGGAAGGCTCAAGCACCGGCTGGCTGGGTGCGTGAACGCTCTCTTCCTGGTCTGGGCCAATCCGATAGGCCGTACCGTCCAGCACTACCACCAGCCTGTTGCTGACGGACAGGTAGCGTCCCCACTCCGGGTGCTCGGAGAGCAGCCGGTAGTACGTTGCGCTGCCAAAGCGGAGACCCTCCGGTCGCATTGCATCGGGGTTGTACAGAGTGTCTGTCCAGACGCCATCGCGCAGCACAAAGGCTTTGGCCCCAACCTGCTTGATCTCGGTTGTTTGCCCTCTGTCGGCACGCTCGGCTTCAGCGAGTTGCGTCTGGTTCTGGCTGTCGGCCACAGCCTGCGAACCAACCTGAGGCATCAGCGTCGGCGCCCAGCTCTTGGCGGCCAGTTCCTGCCGTCCGGTTACGGTGAGGATATCCTGGCTTTCATCCACCAGGAAGGACGTGTAGGGGGTCATAATCCCATAGCGCACGCTCAGCGCCACGATGCTGTCGACGAGCTCCTTGTTCTCTCCGTGCAGGCGTATCTCTTTCAGCAACTGGCCAATCTTGCGGGTGGCCCAGAGCCTGGGGATCGACTCATCACCGCCCCTGGAACTGAACGCGATGTCGTCATAGGTGTAGGTGCGGGCCTTTCCATTGACCTGGCCGGTGAGGGTAACGTCAGACTTGCCTCCCTCGCGGTAGCGGCCCACCAGCACCAGTTGGGTGCCGGCAAAAAGGTCCGGCATCGGGTCTGGCAGCAGGTTGTCCACCTTGATCTGACCTACGGCCAGCCTGACATCTGACAGAAGCGGCGAACTGATCTTGGAATAGAAGGATGCCACTTCCTCCTCAATGTTCTCGCCTGGCTCGACATAGGCGCTGGCTCCGCGGTGATCCTGGCTCAGGGTATCCAGCAGCATTGTATTCACATCGTAACCAACCCCGAAAGTGAACATCCGCACGTCGCTGGTCGACCGCTCTGCAACGTCGGCGATGATACGCGCAATATCCGTTACGCCTACGGTCGGCAGACCGTCGGTCAGAAAGACCACAAACTGCGGTCTGCCCCGGCCGAGCATCGCCAGCGCCTCAACGAGCGCCCGCTGGATGTTCGTGCCGCCTCCGGCCGAGATTCGCTGCACAAAGTCTTTGGCGCCGGCACGTTCCGACGCGGGACTGAGGTCGGCAGAAAAAGTGCGCACTGCCGTATCGAAGGCAACGAGTCCGAAACGGTCACCGTCGTTCAGATGGTCAAGAACGAACCTCGCTGCCTCTTTGGCCTGGTTCAGTTTCTGGCCTTCCATACTGCCCGAGGTGTCGAGCACGAGGATGACGTCCTTGTCGACTATCTCGCGGGCCTCGGTCTGCCACGGCGGTGCGACCAGCAGCAGAAAAAAGCCGTCCTCCCCGGCCTCCTTGTACGAGAGTACGTTGAGTCCAAGATCAACTTCGGACATGCTGTAGACAAGCTGGAAATCCGTATCGGGCCGAACGTTGTTGGCTTCATAGCTGATCAAAGCGCTGGTCGGACTGGTCCGCTCACTTGAGATCTCATGACTGGGCGAGTAGAGGGTTTTGATCGGAGCCCCCGCGTCAAGCTTGACACTGATGGTAACCTCTTCCAAAGGGCGGCTCGAAAAGCGTTCTGTGTTGAGGGGATAGGAATAACGTACCAGTCCACGGTCCGAGGCCAGCACCTGAGTGTAGCTGAGCTGGACGCGCTTTTCGCCGTGGGCAGGGATGGGGTAGACGCTGGCCTGAAAGGCGTTGCGGCCGACGTATTCGAGCAGTGCCGGATCCCGCCGGCGATTGACGATGCTTTCATAGATCCGGCGGGCCTCGTCGCGGCTCAGCATCTTGCCGGCCAGCCTCTCGCCATCGACAAACATGGCAAAATCGCTGATGGCAGCGTCCTCGGGCAGGGGGAAGATGTACGTGCCTTCCAGCTCATAGGGCGAGTCATTCACAAAGACCTGATCGATCTCGGTGCGTGCGAGCTGGCCCTTGATGGTCACCTGCACGCGGTGATACTTGACGGCCAGGTCAGGCACCTCGATGACACGGGGTGGAGGCACAGGGATGATGAACCCATCGGCGCGGGCAGATGTCGCTCCCGCCAGGAGAAGCAGCGTGCCGAGCACCAGGGCAGCGATGACTCCTCGGCTGCGTCCGAACAGTCTCCTGTGCCCAGCCCGGGCGATCTCAGAACAGCCACCGGTTCTCATCATGACCTCCTCGCCAACCAAGGTCCTGCACACCTCCAGGACGTCGGCGGCAGGGTGGATGTTCCTGAGCGGCGTGCCTGCATTGCCTGGGCGATGGTTCTGACTATAATGACAATACGGACGGATTTGCGCCGGGGGTAGAGCGATGGACCACCCTGATAGTTCGGCTGTGCGCCAAAAGATCATGGGAGTGCTGCTGCGACACGTGCGACAGGCGGCAGCCCGCAGCCAGGCTGAGCTCGCTGCCTCTCTCCATATCACTACCGCGCGCTATGCCCAGTACGAGCACGGGCAGCGCGAGATCACCCTGCCGGAGCTCGAGGTCATCGCCGAGCTCTGCGATGTCCCTCTGGGATTCTTCTTTGACCACGAGGCCTCGGTAGACGATGAGCGAGCCAACGCGCCAGACCCGGCCATTCCACGACTGCAGCGCAAGCTCATTGGCCTCCAGCTACGACAGGCCCGCCAGTGCGCCGGCAAGTCGCTCAAAGAGCTGGCCGAAGCACTGGGAGTGCCCTCCCGGCACATTTCGGATTATGAGAACGGTGAACGAGATATCCCCTCAGAGCTGCGCCCTACTCTTGCCGCTCTCCTCAACCTGGCACCGGTCCAGCTAGAGTCAGTGGACCAGACGCAAGGCTGATCCTTCGCCCCATCTCACAACAAAAGCGGCCGCTGCCAGATGGCAGCGGCCGTTTCGTTCCAGTCAAAGCTGCTGTTCCTACTCTTCCTTAGGCTTGGCAGCCTGGTCGATGATCGTCTGTGCGATGTGCGTCGGCACCGGATCCATATGGGCAAAGTCCATGCGGAAGTAGCCACGCCCCTGGGTCATCGAGCGCAGGTCGGCCGCATAGCGCTGCATCTCTGCCAGCGGGGCCTCGGCGTTGATAACGCTGTTGCCACGCAGTTGATCCATTCCCAGCACTTTGGCGCGCTTGGTGTTGAGGTCGCCCAGCACATCGCCCATGAACTGCTCCGGCACGACGATGGTCACCTTCATCACCGGTTCCAGCAAGATGGCGCCGCCCTCTTCCATGCCCTTCTTGAAGGCCAAGTGAGCAGCAAGCTTGAAGGCGATTTCGGAAGAGTCCACCGGGTGAGACGAACCATCGTACAGAGCCGCGCGCAGGTCCGTCGCCGGGTAACCAGCCAAACCGCCCTTTTCAATGGCCTCGCGCATGCCTTTCTCCACCGCGGGAATAAAGTTGCGCGGAACGTGGCCGCCAAACACCTCATCCACGAACTCGAACCCGCTTCCGCGAGGCAGGGGTTCGAAACGCACCCAGATATCGCCGAACTGTCCACGACCACCGGTCTGCTTTTTGTGGCGCCCCTGCACAGACACGGTCTTGGTGATGGTTTCCTTGTAGGGCACCTTGGGGGTGGACGTTACCACATCAACGCCGAACTTGGCCGACAGGCGCTTGACGGCAATGTCGATGTGCGAATCGCCCATTCCAGAGACAACGGTTTCGTTCGTGTCTGCATCACGCTGCACGGTCAGCGTCGGATCTTCTTCGACCAGGCGAGCCAGTGCGGCACCCATCTTGTCCAGGTCGGCCTTGGTCTTGGGGCTGATCGCCGCAAACGCTACCGGATGCGGAAAGACGATGCCCGGAAGAACCAGCGGGTGGTCCTTGTCGCACAGTGTGTCCGTTGTTGTGGTCTGCTGCAGCTTGGCGACGGCGCCGATGTCACCAGCGATCACTTCCTTGGTAGGCGTTTGCTCTTTGCCCGTCAGGTAGAATAGCTGTCCGACGCGTTCTTCTTCATTCTTGTTCGCATTGGTGACCCGCGAGTCGCTCTGCATCGCCCCGGAATACACACGGTAGTAGGTCAGTTTTCCCACGTAGGGGTCAGCCATGGTCTTGAACACCAGCGCTGCCAGCGGGCCCGCCGGGTCCGGCTTGAGGTTCTGCTCGCTGTTGTCGCGAAGGTTCTTGGCCACCGCCACGGTCGCCAGAGGCGATGGCAGATAGTCCACAATGCCCTGTTGAAGCTGCCGAACACCGATGTTCAGCGTGGCAGAACCGCAAAACACCGGCACGATTTTGCCCGACGCGATGGCCTTGGACAGACCCTGCTGCACCTCACCTGCCGTCAGCTCAACTCCGTCCAGGTACTTGACGATGAGCTCATCGTCGGCCTCAGCGGCCGCGTCGATCACCTGCTGTCGAAGAGCCTGCGCTTCCTCACGCAGCTCGGCAGGAACCTCGCTCGGCTTGCTGCCATCGCCCATATAGGCCTTCAT
This sequence comes from Chloroflexi bacterium ADurb.Bin180, assembly GCA_002070215.1. Lineage (NCBI taxonomy): Bacteria > Bacillati > Chloroflexota > Chloroflexi bacterium ADurb.Bin180. The sequence continues at coordinate 35,430 of MWCV01000002.1, forward strand.
CGAAAGCAGGTCAATTACACCCTTGAAAGAGGCGTGAGAGCCAACTGGCGCTTGCAGGAGCAGGAACGTCGCGGAAAACTTGGCCCTGAGCTGCTCGAGCGTGTGCTCGAGGCTCGAGTTCTCTCGATCCATCTTGTTGACAAAAACCAACCGCGGCAGCTTGCGCTCGTCCGCGTACTCCCAGACTAGCTCTGTGCCTACCTCTACCCCGGAGGTGGCGCACACCACCACTACCGCTCCGTCAGAGACTCGAATGGCGCCCTTGACCTCACCCACAAAGTCGGCGTAGCCAGGAGTGTCAAGAAGGTTGACTTTGTAGCTGTCCCACTCCCAAGGCACCACGGAGGTACTCACAGAGATCTTGCGGCGCACTTCTTCTGGATCATAGTCAGAGACAGTGGTTCCGTCGTCTACACGGCCCAGGCGGTTGATCGCTCCCGTGTTGAACAGCATCGCTTCCGTCAGCGAGGTCTTGCCCGCTCCGCTGTGGGAGATCACACTGACGTTTCTCAACTCCTCCACCTTGTGACTCTTCATCAACCCTCCTATGACCATCGTCAAACGTGCTGGAAGACGCCAGCATCGGCGTTTTTCACAGCATTGGCTATTCTACGGCCGATTGGAGGACCTGTCAATTCGGCCGCCCGCCAAACGCTTGACAGTTGAGCGGCCATAGTATATATTGCCCCATGCACCGTTGCGGGATGGTTACAGAAGAGCGGAGAGATGGATGGGCGAGCTAGGGGACCTGCTACGCAAAACCCGTGAGGAAAAAGGACTGTCCTTGGCCCAGGTAGAGGAGGCCACCAGGATACGCCACGCCTATCTGCAAGCGTTGGAGGAGGAAGCATTTGATCGTCTCCCCGCCGCCGTCTATGTCAGGGGTTTCTTGAAGAACTATGCCTTGTTCCTGGGCCTTGATGCGTCGACCACGCTCCAGCTCTACCATCCGGTCTCGGCGCAAGGCTCGCCTCAACCGACGCCCGCTTTCCTCAACGAGCCGCTGACTCTGCACCCTGGCACAGCCCTCCTGATGAGGTGGGCAGGCCCCATTCTGCTGATTCTCTGCCTTGCCGCCGCCGGCTGGCTGGCCTTTAACCGGTGGGGAGGCCGAATCAACCTGCACTGGCCCTTTTTCTGGCCGTCAGCCTCACCTACCCTGGCACCCACCGCCACCCCCACGGCGACACTGGTTGCCTTGACCGCTACTCCCATATCTCCGACCCCGACTCCAGAGCCGACAATGACGCCAGCCCCCACCGAAACGCCCAGGCCAATCCAGGGGCTGGAAATGCGCATCGAAGTCGTTGGCGAGCGGGCCTGGTTGATGGTGGAGATCGACGACCAGCCCGCTTTTGCCGGTATCCTCGAGCCAGGCGCCGCCGATACCTGGGTGGCCCGCGAACGCATCTTCCTTCGTTGCGGCAACGCCGGTGCCGTCAGACTCAGGCTGAACGACGTTGACCTCGGGTTCCTGGGCACGTCTGGTCAGGTTGTCAACCGTGAATGGACCGCGCCTGGCGTGCCTACTCGAACCCCGGCGGCTCCAGCCGGCCAGTGATTGGTCGGGGTTCGCCTCGTCTACCTGGCTGTACCAGCCGGCTCCGTCATCTGCTCCCATGACCAAACGCTTCTACCTCGTCACGCTCGGCTGCCCCAAGAACACGGTTGACGCGGAGGCTATGTCCGCGCTTCTCCTGGCGGCAGGCTGGCATCAGACGCAACGCGCGGCTCGGGCCGATATTCTGATCGCCAACACCTGTGGATTCATCGAGACCGCGCGGCAGGAATCGCTGGATACCCTGCGCCAGCTCTCCCGGGCCAAAAAGCCCGGCCAGAAGCTACTGGCGGCCGGCTGCCTGTCCCAGCGCTGGGGTGCTGAGCTGCAGGCTCTGGTCCCGGGTGTGGACGGAACCCTGGGCACCCGCGAATGGGCACGCATTGTGTCCTGCGTGGAAGGGCTCTGCGGTTTCCCCCGCGATGCGCCCGCGCGCCCCTCCGAGCAGCTTTCCGTGGTGACCCCCACGCATCGCATCCACACCGGCCACAGCGCCTATCTAAAGATCTCTGACGGGTGCAGCGCGGCCTGCTCCTTCTGCGCTATCCCACAGATCAAGGGGCCCCACCGCAGCAAGGAGTGGTCGGCCATACTCGCCGAGGTCCGTGAGCTGGCCGACGCCCACGTTCAAGAGATCATTCTCATCGGCCAGGATACCACTGCCTACGGTCTGGACCTGGGTCAACATGACGCGCTGCCCGCGCTGATTGCGGACATGTGTCACGCCGCGCCGGATGTGCCCTGGCTGCGGTTGATGTATGCCTACCCGCAACATGTGTCGCCGCGCTTGATCGAACTCCTGGCCACAAACCCACGGCTATGCCACTATCTCGACCTTCCACTGCAGCACGCCCACCCCGATACCCTGCAACGCATGAGGCGCCCTGCCGATATCGAACAGGTGCACCTGCTGATTGAACAGTTGCGGACGGCAGTGCCTGACATCGCCCTGAGGACTACTTTCATCGTCGGTTTTCCTGGCGAGACCGAGTCAGAGTTCCAGGCTCTGCTCGACTTGCTGCAATGGGCGTCGTTCGACCGAGTGGGTGTGTTCATCTTCTCGCCCGAGGAGGGCACTGTAGCGGCTACCCTGCCCAATCAGGTGCCGGGCGAGGTCGCTCACGAGCGTTATCAGCGCGCGATGGAGCTTCAGCGCGCCATCTCACTGCAGAGAAATCAACTGCAGGTCGGGCGGACTCTGCCCGTTCTGGTCGAAGGATACGGGGATGGGGTGTCACTCAGCCGCAGCTACCGTGATGCTCCCGAGGTCGACGGCTACGTACTGCTCTCAGGCAAGCACGAGACGGGGCAAATGGTCCAGGCACGCATTGTCTCCGCCCTGGACTATGACTTGATGGCAGAAGCACAAGAGCCGCGCTGATGGTTCAGCGCGGCTCTTGATTGCCGGGTTTCTGTGCCAGAGGCCAGGGCGGTCCTAGCGGACCGCCGTCAGTCTCGCGTCGATTTCCGCAATCCTGGCCTGTTCGGCCAGCCAGTATTCTTGATGACGCTGGGCATTGAGTTCGGCCACTGTCTTGCCCTGTTGCTCGATCCAGGTGTAATACTTCAGGTTGTGCCAGCGAGCACGGGCCTCGCGCGTCCCCTCAAGGATCCAGTCCAGCCGCTGACCGTGAAAGATGGACTCCAGGCGGACTTGGGCCTCGACCTTGCCCATCTTGCCGTAGGTCGCGGTCATTTGCGCCATCACCGAGTGGTAACGGTCGACCGCGTCGGTGAGAATCGTAACCACCACATCGTCCTTTCCCAGACCATAGAACTTGGCCGTCTTGATCGCGCCCAGGACGTTGCAGACCCCCGAGATGCCAAAAGTCGTGGACATCAACTGGATGTCCTCTTGAGAAACGCCGGCATCTGCCAGGACGCGCCAGCCAGGCTCTTCCGTCAGCAACTGCAGGCCCTTCTTGCATTCGACATCGTCAAGGCACATAAGCGCGTCCATGTTATACACATTGTGAATCCAGGTGACGTGCTTGTCGCCGATACCCTGAATGTCGTGATCGCCGTAGCCGTTGTTGAACAGCGTCGGGCACTGGATGGGCTCGAGGCCCACGATCCTGTGCTCTGGCCATACCTGCTTGAGGCGGTCACCGGCAGCGATGGTTCCCCCCGACCCCATTGCCGAGCAAAAGGCGGCGACGCGCCCCTTGCCAATACCCTGGGCCGCCAGTTCCGCGGCCAGCTCGACGATGGTATTGCCAGTGACATAGTAGTGGAAGCGATAGTTGCCAAAGACCTCGAACTGGTTCAGTATGCGAATCCTCTCGGGCTCCTGAGCCTTGAGTTCCTTGCACTTGTCATAGATCTCTTTGACACTGCTTTCGCACCCCGGAGTAGCAATGATCCGCGCCCCAAAGCTCTGGATGCGCTCGAAGCGCTCCTTGCTCATCCCCGCCGGCAGAATCACAATGCTGTCGAAACCCATGCGGCAGCCTACATAGCCACCGCCAATCCCATAGTTGCCGGTTGATGGCCACACCAGCGTGTGGATGCTTGGGTCGACCTCGCCAAAGAGCTCTTTATCGATGAGCACCGAATAGGCTGCGCCAACCTTGTGACTGCCTGTGGGCAGGTCTTTGGAATACAGCACCACAATTGGCGCATCGACACCGGTGAGCGCTTTGGGCACTACATAGGCGTAGGTCTTGCCCACGGGAGAGCGCCAGGTGATATTGTACAGGTTGATGGGATCGAGTGGATCCGCCGTCGCAGCCGCCAGGGCTTGCTTGCGAATGCGAGGGGCGATCTTGCCCGGGTGAAGCATTTCCTCAAAGGTAGGGCCGGTGATCAGGTTACTCTGCTTGACCATGGTGTCTCCTGTCTAGAGTATTGGCATCGGCTCTGAGAGATGGTGAATCCTGCCCGGCTTTCTAGATCAGACGAAGGGTGAACTCGCCGGACTCTGTGTCATAGATGCCCAGGCTGGGTTTGCCAAAGCGCCCCATTACTTCGCCCGGGTTGGCCCACAGAGTGTTGCCCAGGCGGGTCACGTCTGCAGTGTGGTTGTGTCCGCTAAAGACGGCATCATACTTGCCGCACAGCGCAAGTGCCTCGCCCAGCTCTGGGTAGTGAGCAACAGCGATGCGTCTACCGTCCAATTCCAGTTGAGCAATCGGCTTGTGGAAGGTGATGTTACTCAATCGCTCGGCAACAGTGTGCATCAAGCTCACATCACCGTCGTTGTTGCCAAACACGACGTGCACCGGTCCGGGGAAACCCTCGGCCAGCATCTTGAGAGTGAATGGCGAGCAGATGTCGCCGCAGCAGAGCAACACCGCGGCGTCAGCAACCAACTTGAGCGCTTTGTCGAGATTCCAGATGTTGTCGTGGATGTCGCTCACTACGGCAACGCGCATGTCCCGTTAACCCCCTTACATCAACCCTGGACCAGCACGACACCGCTTCGCGGCGGCAGTGTGAGCCCGGAGAGCCGGCCCACTCTAACCCTGGCCTCGCCTTCTTCCCAAACGCCGTGCAGGACAGTGCGCGCCGGCAGGTACCCTTCGACCGGGATATCCAGCGGGCGCGGGCCCGCTCCAGTGTTGAGTGCGCAGACTACTGTGTTCCCGTCGAGCCGACGCCCGAAGCAGTACAGGTCGTTCTGTGCCAGAAGTGTGCGGAACTCGCCGCGCCGTAGGGCGGGGTGCGACTTGCGCAGCGCGATGCAGCGCTTGAAATAGTCTCGCAGATCCCGATTCCACCGCCCGGCTTCCCAAGAAAAGGAGCGACGGCAATCCGGGTCCCGTCCGCCCTCCATACCGACCTCGTCACCGTAGTAGATGCACGGTGCCCCGGGGAAACACATCACGAACAGCACCGCCAGCCGCAGCGCCGACTCGTCACCGCGAGCCAGAGTGAGGAAGCGTGCCGTGTCATGGCTGTCCAGCAGATTGAGCTGCACCTGGTTGATCTGCGTCGAGTACAGCCCGAGCAGGTATTCAATGGCGGCAGCAAAGCTTTCCGCGCTCAGAGGATCCACAGGCGCATAGCCCGCCCCGGAAGTCAGCGCCTGGTTGAGACCATGACCCACGAAGAATCCGAGGCACGCTTTGGTCAGCAGGTAGTTCATCACCGCGTCAAACTGGTCCCCCTGAAGCCAGCGCTGCGCTTCGTGCCAGATCTCGCCGACAATGTACGCATCGGCATTCCTGGACTTGACCACTCGCCTAAAGTCGCGCCAAAAGTTGTCGTCATCGATCTCGCCGGGGACATCCAGCCTCCAGCCGTCCACACCCTGTTCAATCCAGTAACCAGCCACCCCCAGGAGGAACTCTCTGACCTCCGGCGTCTGGAGGTTGAACTTGGGCAGGGCGCGCAGCCCCCACCACGCGGCATAGTTGGGCCTGTGCTGCGAGTCATAGGCATAGAGGGGCCAGCCGTTGACGATGAACCAATCGAGGTACGGTGAAGACAGACCGTTCTCCAGGATATCGTGGAACTGGAAGAACCCTCTGCTGGCGTGATTGAACACGCCATCCAGCACCACCCGCATGCTGCGCCGGTGGCACTCGTCCAGCAGCCTGCGCAACGCTTCGTTGCCGCCGAGCAGAGGGTCGACCCGGTAATAGTCGTAGGTGTGATAGCGGTGGTTGGCGGCCGACTGGAAAACAGGCGAAAAGTAGAGTGCGTTGATCCCCAGGTCCTGGAGGTAGTCGAGATGCTCGGCAACGCCAACCAGGTCACCCCCTTTGAAGCCATGCTCTGTGGGAGGGCTATCCCAGGGTTCCAGGTGACGGGGCTTGGGCAGCCCTGTGCCCTGGGCAAAGCGGTCGGGGAAGATCTGGTAAAAGACCGCATCCTTGACCCACTCCGGTGTGGTGAACGACGTTGTCCCTGGGTTATTCATTCAGCTGGCGCCTCGTTCGGTCCGCAGAGCATGGATTCGCACGGGCGATATGTTACCGTGCTCACTGTCCGAGGTCAAATGGCCCGCCGCTTGACCAGCCTCCGCCCGCTATGCTAGAATGGCCGTTGTCGGGCTACTCCATCTCTGGACAAGGCGGCTCCTCTTGGTTGAGCAACAGCCCACGCTGGCTGCCCCAATCGACCGCTACACAACAGTGCTCGTTGCCGTGATGAACCAGCCGCGCGATTGGGACATTGTCCGCGAAAAGCACTGGTACCGCATACCGGTCAAGACTGCGCCGCAGCGCGGCGTCGGAGCGCCCATTCTGGCCTTTTACCAGACCAGCGCCTTTGGCGATGAGAAATGGGCCATCCGCTACTTTGGACGAACTACCCACTGGGACACGGCGACCCGTGCCCAACTCCTGCCGGAAGAGGCTTCACATCCTCGGGCCCAGGAAAAGTACTACCAGGTACATCTGGGCGAGTTGGAGCGGCTTGCTCACCCCATTCCCAGCGCCAGGTGGAAGCGTGTCACGTTCATCGTCACTCACTGGGCACGGTTGGAATCGGCGCAGGATGTGAGCGACCTTTTGCACGGCACCATCTGGGAAGAGCGCCTCTGGCGGGCGCTGCGCAAACTCGGCCGGCTGGCGGAAGAGGACCAGTTTGACGACTGGTGAGTATCGGCGCCTGGCCGACCAGCTTCTCACCTGGTACGGGAAGAACAGCCGCAACCTGCCCTGGCGTTCGACCTCTGATCCCTACAGCGTTGTCGTCGCCGAGTTCATGCTGCATCAGACTCGCGTCTCGGCAGTGCTGCCCTACTACAACCGCTTCATGGCGCAGTTTCCGGGCTGGCCGCAACTGGCGAGCGCACCCCTCGACCGCGTCCTCAAGGCCTGGGAAGGGCTCGGTTACTATGCGCGGGCGCGCAACCTTCACCGGCTGGCCAGGGTCGTTTGCCAGACTTGTCGTGGTCAGTTGCCGTCCTCTCGGGAGGAGCTGCTCGTTTTGCCAGGCATTGGTGATTACACAGCGGGAGCCATTCTAAGCATTGTCTTTGGCCAGGACGAGCCCGCAGTCGATGGCAACGTGAGAAGGGTCCTCTCGCGACTACTGGGCATCACCGAGGACCTGACCAGCCGGGCGGGAGCAGCCAGGATCCAGGCAGCAGCGAAGGCTCTTCTTCCACTGGGAAGAGCGGGGCAGTTCAACCAGGCCCTGATGGACCTGGGCGCTTCCATTTGCACCCCACGGAGACCAGACTGCAGCACCTGCCCGTGGCGGGAGAACTGCTATGCACTGGCCAATGATCTGCAGCAAGTGCTTCCCGCCAGGCGCAAGGCCAGGCCTCTCCCGCACCATGATGTGGCGGCCGGCGTCATCTCGAAGAGCGGGAGAGTTCTCATTGCCCAGCGCCCTCCCACTGGCCTGCTGGGCGGGCTGTGGGAGTTCCCCGGTGGCAAGCAAGAGCCGGGCGAGACCCTTCAGCAGTGCCTTGTCCGTGAGGTGAGGGAGGAATTGGCCATTGACATTGAGGTCAGTGACCTGTTGATGCAGGTCGACCACGCCTATACCCACTTCAGGATCACCCTGCACACCTTCACCTGCAAGTTCGTTTCCGGTCAACCGCGGGCCATTGGCTGCACAGCCTGGAGGTGGGTCTGGCCAAGGAATCTCGACCGTTATGCTTTTCCGACGGCCAACCGACGCATCATCCAGCGGCTGCTAGCGCCGCCTGCACACCAGGGCCATCTCCAACCACCGCCGCAACACAGGACAGAGCGCCGCGGTCACAGGGAGCACGCCGAATCCATTACCGAGGGAACAGAGTGAGCGCCAACAAGACACCAATGATCCTTATTACCAACGATGATGGCATTGATTCCCCCGGTCTGATAGCCGCCGCCCACGCTGTCAGCGACCTTGGCGAGATCTGGCTGACGGCTCCCAGCACGCAGCAATCCGGCTCCGGCCGGAGCATCCCTATGCGCACCTCCAAGATCCACGAGATGCACCGGGAACTGAATGGGACAGCCGTTCCGGCGCTATCGGTTGAGGGTTCTCCGGCTCTCGCGGTCAGGCTGGCCTTGCTCTGCTTTCTGCCGCGCAGCCCCGACCTGGTCATCTCGGGCATCAACTATGGCGAGAACGTGGGCGGGTCCGTCACCATTTCCGGCACCGTGGGAGCTGCCATCGAAGCTGCCAGCTATGGTGTGCCGACCCTGGCCGCCGCTCTCGAAACCGAGCCCAAGTATCATCAGAGCCAAAGTGCGGAGGTGGATTTCTCCGTATCGGCCTCTTTCGTCCGCCGCGTCTCCCAATGGCTCTTGAAGGAGGGGATGCCGCGCTCGGTCGACGTACTCAAGCTTGATGTGCCCTGGGCTGCTCGCACCGACACCCCAATCCGCGTGACCCGCGTGTCGCGGCACCCCTACTGGGTTTCACCAGTGGTAACGGACGAATCCGGACGCAGGCGGCTCCATGGCTACGAGAGACAGGTCGACCTCTCAACTCTCGAGCCGGACTCGGATATCTATGCGCTGGCGGTCGACCACGTCGTCTCACTCAGCCCGCTTACCATCGATCTCACTGCTCGGGTGCACCTTGAATCGCTGGCGGGCCTCCAGCAACTCTAGCCTCCGGCCCGCCGGGCTACCTTTGGCGGCAGCCTTGTCCGGGCGTACAATTATCGCTGGCAGTGCCCGGCAGGATCGACGCCACAGGAGTTGAGGCTTGATCGAACTGGTGGCTGCACTGGCTGTCGTCAGTCTGTTGATCGTGGTACACGAGCTTGGTCATCTCGTCGTAGCCAAGCATCTCGGGTTGCGCGTCGACGAGTTTGCCCTGGGTTATCCCCCACGACTGTTCACCCTGTTCCGCGTCGCCGACACGGAGTACACTCTGAACCTCATTCCATTCGGCGCCTATGTTCGCCTGCCTGAGGAGGCCGAGCCTCACCGGTTGCTCAACAACCGGCCGGCCATTCAACGTGCGGCATTCTTGCTCGCCGGTCCCTTCCTCAACCTGCTGCTGGCGCTGGTGCTCTTCACTGTCTGTTTTGCCACCGGTTGGCCTGAGGCACACGACCTGGCCGTTGCGGTGAACAAGGTACTCCCGGGCTCGGTTGGCGAGGCCGTCGGGTTCCGCGACAACGACCTCATTCTGGCCGTCGACGACCGGCCAGTCTCCAGCGTGCTGGAACTGGTAGTGTACGCTCGTTCGGTCAGCGGAGCTGTCCGGAGCGCCACCCTGCGCCGTGAAGGCCGCAGGATCACCCTTCGCCTGCCGGCGGGAGGAGCGTGGTTCACCAAGACCGAGTCCCGCGGGGTGGACCTTCGCAACGGCGCCGGCTGGGTCGAGACCGTTGCTTACCCCCTGCCACAGGCGCTCATTCGTGGCACCGGAGAAGCCTTCTCCTGCGTCACATCACTGTTGCTGCTGCTGGTCGACATTCTGCGCGGCTTGATCCCGGTTGACCTGGTGCGCCCTGTCGGGCCAGTCGGGATCGCCCAGCTCGCCGGCCGCGCCACCACTGAGGCGCTGGCCAGCGGCTGGTGGTTCCCCCTGCTACAACTCACGGCCACGCTCAGTGGTGCTCTGGCCGCCACCAATCTCCTGCCTCTGCCGGGGTTTGACGGGGGACGATTGCTCTTTGTCCTGCTGGAGGCATTGCGAGGCAAGAGAATAAGCCCCAGGCGCGAAAGTCTGGTTCACCTGATAGGGCTGATCCTCATGCTCATGTTGATCCTGATCATAAGCTACTATGATATCACCCGGCCTATCCAGGTACACCGGTGATTGCGCCGTTTCGCAAATGTCAGCCTTGTGCTATTGCTTCCGCGGTATTGACCGTCGTTCTTTTTGTTTGACAAACCAGGGTCGGCGGTCTAGAATCGGGCCAGCAAGCCAAGTCTGCACTTGGCCTCTATCACCCAAGCTGTGGCACAACACGCGTCCGCAATCGCTGCACCACCGGGCTCGTGTCCTCTCCAATGCCGACAGTATCGCGTCGCACGGGCACCCGGCCCATGAAAGCGGAGAATGGAAGGAGGTGGTGCTATCCGGCAGGTTCGCACGATTCGCATCCGCATCTGCGGCCCGCCCCTGCGGGGGATTTATCACCACACGCATTGAAAGGGGAACCTGATGAGAAGATCTCTGGTCTTGCTGATTGTCGTCGCTCTCCTGATCACTATGGTTCCAATGGCTGTGACTGCCAAACCTCCACTTCCCGAGCCCGAACCGGAGAAGGTAGTCAGGTCGACGTTCTCCAAGCCCAAGGACATTCCGAACCCCATCGACGCTGCCCGGCTGGCCAAGCGCGAAGACCTGCTCCTGCAGGGCAAGACAGCCGAAGCTGCTGCCCTGGCCAAGACCGGCAAAGATAACCTGCTGGTTATTCTGGTCGAGTTCGGCGGCTCGGACACCGTGACCTGGAATCCGGGCGACATGTGGGATCCAATCGGCAATCCCGACCCGGAAGACTATGAGGCGTACGGGGACTGCTCTGGCATCATCACCGAGGCCACCCAGTTCACCTACACCGGCCCGCTGCACAACCAGTTGCCAAGGCCCCCGTCGATCACTCACCGCGCCTACAACTCTATCTGGACCGAGGATTTTAGCACCGAGTATTACTACGACCTGCTCTTTGGCGACGGCGTCTATGTGCAGTACACGACCGTAGACGGCACGCCAGTCACTATCGACCTGCGTGGCTATAGCCTGCGCAAGTATTACGAGGAGCAGTCCAGAGGCATGTACACCGTCGACGGCGACGTCGTCGGCTGGGTGCAGGTGCCTCACTCTGAAGCCTACTATGGTGCCGACGCCTGCCCGGGCGGACGCTCCGCTGGCTACTCCGGATTGGCTGATGGCTACTTCCCCGGTGGAGGGGACCTGCCATCGGATGCCATCGATGCTGTCGCCGCGGCCTATCCCGACTTTGACTGGGCCAAGTACGACCAGGACGGAGATGGAGTTCTCGACCGCGTTATGTTCGTACACGCGGGCTATGGTGAGGAGGACAGCACCGCGCTGCTCAAGTTCTCCGGCATTGGTGAAATGGCCGTCTGGTCGCACAGCTCATCGGTCTGGCCATACAAGCCTATCGGCAGCACCGGCTTCAAGCTGGGTCCCTACACCATGATGCCCGAGAACGGACTCACCGGCGTCTTTGCCCACGAATTTGCCCACAACCTTGGCACCGTGGATCTCTACGCCTACCAGGGCGGGGAATCGTCATCCGGCTTCTGGAGCATCATGAATGACGACTGGGGCGGAGGATTCCCGGACAGCGCTGTGCCGCCCGGACTCGATCCCTGGCACAAGTACCTGCTGGGCTGGAACGACCCCGTCGTGCTGAACGTTATGAGCCCCGAGACCGAAGTGGTGCTCGGCCAGTCCGCTGTCAAGCCAGAGGGAACCGAGGACTCGGTCATCATCAATCTGCCTTCGCAGATTGAGCAGCCAGTCCCACCGGCCTCCGGAACATATGCGTACTGGGGTGGCCAGACTGCCTACAGGGATGCGCAACTGACCATTGCCGCTCCGTTGGATTTCAGTGCCGCAGCCAGTCCCGCCCTCACCTTCAAGACCTGGTACGACATTGAGGAGGGCTGGGACTTTGGCTTTGTGCAAGCCTCAACCGACGGTGGCGCCACCTGGACATCGCTCTCCGGCACAACTACCACCTCCGACGTTGACCCAGACTGTTTCTTCGCCGATGAGGTACCTGGCTACACTGGATACAGCGATGGCTGGCTGGAAGAGACGGTCGACCTCGGCGCCTACGCGGGTAAGCCGGCAGTCCTGCTGCGCTTCCGCTACGAAACCGACCCGGCCACACTGGGCCTGGGCTGGTTCATCGACGACGTCGCGGTCAAGGACGGGCCCCAAGTTCTGTTCTCTGACGGCTTTGAGGGTGCGGACAAGTGGGTCGTCAATGACTGGATCAAGACCGACGGCTACTTTGTCTACCCGCACTACTACATTGCCGAGTGGCGCAATGCCTCTGGCTTTGACAAGGGTCTGGTAGACGGCCGCTACCATATCAAGGACTTTGGCATGCTGCTCTGGTACCGCAACACCAAGTACAAGGAAGCCGAAGTGATGAACCATCTGGCCGATCCGCCGGCCTTTGGTGCCAAGGGCTCCTGTCTCCTGGTGGATGCGCACTTTGAGCCGATCCGCTACTCCAAGTCAGACTATGTGAACGAAGTTGCGAACATCTACGCCCGCATCCAGATGCGCGACGCTGCGTTCGGTCTGCGCGACACTCAGCCGTTCCACGTCGACCCGCGCCTGCTGCTGGGCAACCAAGATGAGGAACTGCCCTCACGACCGGCTGTGCCCGCCTTCCACGACTCGCTGGGCTACTACCCGGGTGTGGAGTACGTGCAGCGCGGCCCCGGCGATCCTCGCATTGCGTGGTTCACCAGGCACTGGGACGCCAGCGTGGTAATCCCGGCCAAGGGCGACTATGGCATTGCACCGCCAGAGTACAAGGAGGGTGAGCCGATCCGCTTTGGCGGCGAAGCCGCCTCTGGCGGCCGCTCTGCCTGGTACTGGTATCCGGCCGGCGTAGGCTATGGCGGCACCACGGGCAACCCCGCTGAGAACGCCTACGGTGTGCACATCAAGGTAGTTGAAGAAGCCGCCGACCTGTCCTGGGGCAAGGTGGTAGTCTGGAACAACACCGACACCTTCCTCGGTGAGATGACTGTGGACAAGGAAACAGCGGCTCCTGGCGACGTACTGACCTACCAGATCCACATCAAGGATGCCGCCAGCGTCAGCGCCCTCGGCACCATCGAGATCCCCATCCCCAAGGGCACCACCTTTGTCCAGGGGTCCCTGAAGGGCGCTCAGTTCTATACTGACCCGCTGGGTCGGCGCGATATGTCGGATCGTGGCGCGGTGCTGTGGGGCGGCCGCATTGGCGGCAAGACGCTTCACCAGCCCGATGCCAACATCACCTATCAGGTCAAGGTCGATCCCACCACCACCGGTCCCATCGTCAATGAGGCGATCGTTAGCATCCGCGGCCGGACGAGCTACCGACTCACTGCAGAGACCAAGCTGCCGTGGGTGACCGCCACCCTGGCGGCGCCCGGCTTTGTCGGCACGAGAGCTCCCATCCGCTACACGATCACCGTCAAGAACGAGAGCGGCGCAACGCTCACCGGTGTCAAGGTAGCAGCGTCATGGATCGGCCCGGCATACATCAACTGGCCGAATCCAAGCTCGTGGACCATCGCTTCGCTCGCGCCTGGCGAGACCTGGACTCAGGGCTTTACCCTGTTCACCTTCTCAACGGCAACAGGGCAGGTCCAGACCAGGGTCGAAGTGACCCATCCGTGGATTGAGCCAGCAACGGCCTCCGCGGTGACGGTCATCGTTCGCTAAGTTGTGTCTATACGAATCTGGTCCTGCGGCTTTCGCCACAGGACCAGATTCGGCCCATCTCACGGCGATACGGGAGGCTAATGGCAGCAGCTACCCATTAGCCTCCTTTCGCCACAGCATCTAGAATGGCGCCTTCACTCACTCGTTCGCCACGATTTCAAGTTGCGTGTTGCCTGGCCGTCGCCCTGCTGTTTCAGGCCACGACGGCCCTCAACGCCGCACGTCCATCGACCCCGGCCGTCGCGCTTGAGGTGGCTTCTGCCGCCACGGGCCAGATCATCGTCAAGCTCCGCAGAGGCACCTCTTTGTCCCGCGTGGCCAGCCAACTGTCATCGCGCACGCAAGGTACGCTGGCTTCAATTCCACACCTCGGAGTGGTGCTGCTACAGGTCTCTCCCGGAGCCGAGTCGGCAACGGCCAACGAATTACGCCGACACTCCGACATCGAATGGGTGGAACTCAACCACCGTGCCCAAACCACTGCCGCTCCCGGTGAGCTCACCGTGGCTCTGCCTGACGATCCCATGCTGTCACAGCAGTGGCCGTTGTCCATCATCCATGCCCCGGAAGCATGGTCCATCACTCACAGTCGAGACATGATCATTGCCATTCTCGACACCGGCACCTATCTGAACCATCCGGACCTGGTGAATGTGCTCTGGACGAACCCGGGCGAGATACCGGCCAACGGGCTGGACGACGACGGCAATGGCTGCGTGGACGACGTTCATGGCTGGCATTACTTCACCCAGTGTGACACCGGTGTGTGCGTGCCATCCCAGAACCGGCTCATTGGTGACGACAATGGGCACGGCACCCACGTTGCCGGAACGGCTGCTGCTGAGACCAACAATGGCATGGGCATCGCCGGGGTGTCCTGGGGGGCTCGTCTGATGACCGTCAAAGTGCTGGACCAAGACGGTGACGGTTGGTATTTTGACATCGCTGCCGGCATAGTGTATGCCGCCGACAACGGAGCCCAGATCATCAACCTCAGTCTGGGCGGCTCATCACCCTCCCAGCTTCTGCAAGATGCGGTCGACTACGCCCACGCCAAAGGTTCGCTGCTGGTGGCCGCCTCAGGCAACAACGGCGGAGCGGTCTACTACCCCGGCGCCTGCCAGAACGTCCTCACTGTTGCCGCCACAGATGCCCAGGACAACCGGCTGCCCTTCTCGAACCAGGGCCCGCAGGTCGATATCGCTGCCCCGGGTGATTATCTCATCAGTACCTGGTATCTTCCTTCTATCCCCTATCGTCTGGCCCATGGTACTTCTATGGCTGCGCCTCATGTTTCCGGCGCGGCGGCGCTCCTGTGGACCTGGCGCCCCGACTGGACAAACGACCAGATCCAGCAGCGCCTGCTGCAGCAAGCCGACGATGTGAACAGCTCTCTTTACCCCGGCTTCGACCCGCTGATCGGCTGGGGCAGGCTCAACATCCAGCGCGCGCTCGAAGGCCTCGAGCAGGGCCCAACTCCTACCCCTACGACGAGTGCCACTCCAACGCGCACTCCGACTTGTACCACAACGCCCAGCCCCACCTGCACCCCCTCGCCCACGGTGACTGTCACTACGGCGATGGTCTCCGGCCTGGCGTGGCGAGATGACGATGCCAACCGCGCCCGTGACCCCGGCGAACCGCCGCTAGCAGGGGTGACCATCATCTTGAAAGATGCCGATCACCAGGAGCTCGCCAGGCAGGTCACCGGCCTCGACGGCACCTACGCGTTCACCAGTCTGCCGGCTGACAGCTATGTCCTCACGAGAGAGGACCCTCTGGGATATACAGTCACCTATCCCGTTGCCGGCTCATACGTGTTCTGCCTGCTGCAAGGTGAGCAGCTTACGGAAATGAACTTTGGCTTTGCCCTCTGGCCAACTCCCACTCCGACCGCTTCGCCCTCCCCTACCTGCACGCGGCTGCCAACCGCCACTCCAACCTCTTCCCCTACTCTGACACCGACTAGCACGGTAACGCCGGTCCTTCGGCTCTACATTCCCGAGTTCCTTTTTGCGCTGGAGAACTAACACTCTCGAGCGTCCGCCAGACCATGCACATTGTCCGGCGTTGCCCGATCCGTGGGCAAAAAACGAGCCCCGGTGGTGTGCCCGGGGCTCCCTAGCGTTAGCTCTAGACCGTTCTACTCATCAGGGCATGAACCTGCGCCGTGTAATCAACGGCAGGTTCAGGTAGTGGTACACCGGCGGCTCGGTGAAGAACACGTAGGTGTAGCCCTGTCTATAGTTCGGCGTGATCGCCCGCACCAGCGCCGTGTGCGGCACCACGTCCGACGTCAGGATGGCAAAGGCCAGACCGTCCAGCGCCGTGGTCGTGGTGTACATACTGTTGCCGTCCTGGAAGTGACCATAGTCAGTCACGAACGTCACGGTCACTCCAGCGCCGACATCGTTGTGGTACTCGTCAAAGACCCTTGCTGTCACCTGAGTGCTCGTATGGCCGCCAGCCACGATGGTTGGCGGGTAAGCCCATACTTCGAGCAGCCACGGATCGCCAGGCTTGAAGTAGGCTTTGGCTGTGCCAACGGCCGAACCCGACGTACCGCTGATGACCACCGTGCCGGCCACCGATTGCGAGGTCAGAGTGGCAGTCACCAGACCGTTCAAAGTGGTCAGGTCGACGAACCAGTTGCCAGACTCGAGGAAGAGTCCCTTGTCGGTCTTGAGCCGAATGGTGGTCCCGTCCTCAACCGGTGTAGTGCTGCAGTCCTGCACGTTGGCCACCACCGTGATGTTGTAGCCGTTCACATCTCCGTTCAGCGGGATCTCGGCCGGATCAACCGACACCAGGATGATGCTCGCCGCGCCCGGCCGTACATTCAGGTTGACAAACCCTGGCATCGCCGTGCCGGAGGTACCGATGATTTGCTCCAGGCCCGATGGCCAGTACGGCGGCTCGATTCTCTTGTTCTGATTGGCCCTTACTGTCGCCGTCACAATGCCATTCTTGGTAAAGAGCAGGTACTGAGACAGGCTCACCATGCCGTACTGCGGTGTAAGCAAGACCGGCGTATTGTCTCTCACCAGATTGTTGCAGACGTCACGAACCGTCCCCGTGACGACTGCCGTCCCACCGCAGTTCATGATGTCGGTTGGCGAAATGCTCAGGCTCACGCGGTCCGGAATACCTGGCTCGATCACAACCACCGTGCTAAAAGTGCGCCCGTCCGCCTCGGCGCTCACATCCAGCGGGCCCACGGTACAACCACAGCGCAGCGAGCTATAGGCAAACCCACCATCGGTGGTCGTCACCGTCGGCGAGATCAGCGCGCCGGCGCCCACGGTGAACGTGACCACAGTACCATTGGCCACGTTGTTCCCGGCGCAGTCCCGTACACGCGCCTCAACGATGCTGTCCGGACCATTCGCCGAAGGCGTCGGTGTGAAGCGGAAGGCAACGCTGTCGGCGAGCCCGACCAGCAGCGTCAGACGATGCTGCCAGTCCACTCGCCGAGTCTCGCGACGCGCGAGGATGTACACGTCAAGGTACGGCTGCCCGAACATATAGGACTTGGTGCGCACCACTGTAGTGGCGATGCCGTTGACAGTGCTCGTGAGCCGTGGGTAGGCGTCACCACGCTCGCCCTGCACGATGTTAAAGTTCACTTCTGTGCCGTCTTCCACCAGGTTGCCAAACTCGTCCGATATGGTCGCCGTGACCACTGCCTCCCCGCCGCAGACCATCGCCGACGCCGGGAAGGCCGCGGAGGTAATGGTGTAAGGCAGGCCGGGCTTGAAGTAGACCTGAACGGTCGCCGTCGGCCGGCCAGTAGTGGTGATCTCGGCCGTCACCGTAGCCGTCATCACTGTTTCCGTTGACGCCAGCCAGCCTGTGCCAAAACCGTTGCTGGTGGTGATGACCACTCCGGTACCGGTAGCGCCGTTAGGCGCCCGCAGAGAACCAGCATCCGTTGTCAGGGTAACTGCTGCACCGCTGACGAGGTTCGCGTATATATCTGTCACCGTCACCCGCAGCGTTGTCGAGATGTTGCCATGGCTCACCGGAATCACCATCGGATTGGCCGTGATCGTTACCGAGTAGGGTTCCAGCGCCAGCACCTGCACTCGGCCCGCGCCCTTCGCTGTGCCAGACGTTGCGGTGATGAACGTTGTCCCAGCAACTGTACCGCCCTGCAGCGTGGTGACGACAAGACCGCCCAGCGTCACTCCGCTAAAGCTCGCCGTACCACCCGGCAGGAACACGGTTCCAGGCAGGCTGGTGACCATGTTGACCGCTGTACCATCCAGCACCGGATGGTGATACATATCTTTGACTTCAGCCGTGATCACCGCCGTAGATACCCCGTCGGCCATGATCTCCGTGGGAAAGGCCGTGACAGTGATCACCGCTGGCGGATTGGGCACCACGCTTACTGTCTCACCCCAGCCATCGTTGCCAGCAGCACCGTCAAAGATCTGCGTATCAATCAAAGCAACGTTGGTGCGCAGCTCGGGCGTAGAAGGCCAGCTATAAGCTGGATCGGGCTTGGCCACCAGAGTAATCACCCCGGTTGCGCCGGGCGCGAGGTTGCCCACCGGCCAGGTATAGGTCAGCGGTGGAATCACCGTGTACGCCGGGAGGGTCGGCGTCGAGCGAGTGCGAACCAACAGAAAGCCGTCGGGCAGCGCGTCGGTGACCACTGTGCCAGTAGCCACTGCCGCTCCAAGGTTGCCATAGGTGATGGTGTAGGTGATTTCTTTGCCAGGGCTGACGGTCCCTACCGAAGCACTCTTGCGAACCCACACATCAGAGCCCATAAAGGTAACGTGAGCATGCTCCATCAGGAACGGGTAGACCGTTGGCGGGGTAGCGGCCAGGATGATCCGGCCGTTATAGACGCTGCCCCAGATGGTAGCCGTGTTCGAAATCGGGGTGGAGCGCAGTGTGGCCAGGAGCTGACCGTTGGCCCCCACCGTTCCACCGGCCCGGAACGCATCCGCCCAGATGGGCCCTGGCGAAGCTGCGTTCATGCGCACTTCAATCGAGTGCACGCCTGTGGCGCTGAGGCCGGTCTTGATGACCTCTTCTACGCCCCACTCGCCGCCGGGGAAAGCGCTGGACATGTCGATCGTCTTGACCGGCGTGGACATGTTGTCCACATACACATCGGCGAGGCCGCCGCCCACATCCTTAACGTAGATGAACGAGACCGCCGACCCGTAGAACTCCCAGTGCGCCACCGCCGTAGGATCGTTCGTGCCGCCATAGGCCCCGCCACTGGCATGAGCGTCAGCTCCCCAGCCCCAGACGCCGCTGGTCACCACATCCGGCGACTCTGCCTCCGCATAGCCACCCGCAATGCTGCCGAGAGTGGTAGTGAGACCGACCATCGTTCCGGCAGGCACGGGCTGTCCCGCACCGTCAAGCACCGTCGCCGTAATCGTCGCCGTAGATACGCCATCGCCCGGAATCACCGTCGGCCATGAGCCCATGGTCAACGACCACGGGACACAGAGCGCAGGCTCATAGGTGACCAGGCCCAGAGGCGCCGAGTCAAACTCGTGATAAATCTCGTTTTCGATGTCGCGGAGGTTGCACCAACCCCAGTAGTTGTAAGTAGCCGTGATGTTGGCCCCGTACCCAGTCAGACGCAACTCGTAACTCGTATTGCCGTAAATGCGGTTGGCCGCTGCCGCGCTGCCGCCGATGATGACCTCGCGCAATGAGGAAGTGCCAGAGATGCGCCTTACCCTCACTCCGGTTCCACCACCGGTGATAGTATTGCGCTGGAGTTTGACCTGTTGAATGATGGCCGTGCCACCATCCTGAAGGATCAGGACCCCTTCGCTGCACGCATTCAAGGTGTTCCCGGTCAGTTCCACCGACCCAGCCTCGTTGTACACCAGAATGCACGCCTCACTCATGCCGCCAGTGATGGTATTGCTCATGACCAGTGTGCCGGTGTATACATCCTCCAGCCTGATGTCATGGTCCGAACCACCATTCCCGTTCCCGCTCAGCACGTTGTTGAGTACAGTGAAACCACCCGGACTGGCCGTTGGGTACTCGCGAAGGTAGATGCCACGGACACGGTTGCCGTAGACCTGGTTCCCGGAGATTTCACCGCGAGCCTTACGAAACTGAATGCCGTTCTGAAAGCTGTGGACAATGTTGTTCAAGACCTTGACGCCAACCACCGGCTGAAAGACTGCTGATGCATCGTCCCTGTTGGTGATGCCACGTGCCCCGGTGTGGCTCTTGACAGTGAAGCCTCTGACCATCACATTGTCCGCGAGAATCTGCACTGCCGAGTCATTGGTCACGCTGATACTGGTGCTCGCCGCACCGCCCGTGCTCGCCAGAGTGATCTGCTTGGTGAGGGTCACCGCGCCGGTGTAGCTGCCTGGCTTGACATTGATGGTACCCAGAGAGCCAACCGCCATCGTGCCTTCCTGGATGGTGGTGAACGCATTCACACCCCATAGCTTGCCATCGTTGTAGCAGGTAGGGCAATAGAGGTCGTCGTCAACCCACACGTCCAGAGGCGAGAACTTGACGGCGTCAGCCACAACGTAACCGGGCGTCGGAGTTCCCGAGGGAGTAGTGCTGTCCCCCAGCCTGACGAAATCCTGGGTATAGAACCCCTGGAACCGGTACACGCCAAGCCGCACCCACCCCGACTCCTCTTCACCTACGGCCGGTGTACCATCGTTCTTGTTCTGCTGGTTCACCATCACCGTGCTAGTTCCCCCAGCATGTCGAACGATGTACTGCGCGTCGCTGCGGCGGTTCGGGTGAGCTACATAGTGTACAAAGACCTCATACCAACCTGCCTGCAGGTCCGGGTGCCACTCCACATAGTCCTTCAGGTTGTTGTCGGCCTGCGCGTACAGATAATCGCCGTTCTGCCCCAACCCGGCCGACACATGCGTCCACCCGTCGGTACCACCGGAGCCGCTGCGTATGACAAAGTAGGGGTAGGCAGTGCTGTTGTCTACGATATAGCCGGTGTAGGACGGTCGAAGCAGCAGAGACGACGCTTCCCCCGATTCCACGCTCCCGGGGCCGGCAGGTCCCTGCGGTGGTGGTTGGGCCATTACAGGAAGCAGCGCCAACGTCCCAAAAAGGATTATGACCAAACAGATAAACGCCAGCGCTGACTTCCCGGTGTTCAGCCGATGGTCCATCTTCAACCTCCTAGCTTGGCCATGAAGTTGGTGCAAGGTATGCTGCTCCGCGCAAGCGGAACAATCCATAGCAGATGACGTGACATGATTATACAAGATACGGGCCCCACTGCGTGATGCACTGTCTATGCTGCCGCCAGGGCTCTCCTCCCGCAACGGAGAATGCTGCGGGAGGAGAGTTGTCTATCCAGCTACCGCCACTTGAGAATCACGGGCAGCGACGTCTTCCAGATTCGCTGCGGCGGCAGGGTCGGCGTCGGTGTGGGCTGGTAGTAAAAGTCCACAAACGCCTCGCCACGCTTTCCACCCGCCGTAGCGGCGACGCGAGCCATGCCCGGTATGGCACTGGAGGTCAGGATCGCCCTCGCCCTGCCACCTATGGTTGCTGTGGTAAAGGCCCCGCCGCCAGGGAAGCTGCCCAGGTCGGTCGAGAACACCACAGCGGTACGGTCCGCCACATAGTTGCCGTAGCGGTCACGGAGCTCGGCCTCAACCGTGGAGGTGGTCACACCGTTGGCCGCGATCGACAGCGGGTTGGCCGTCACGAGTATGTCAAACACTGGTCCGGGCACGTATTCGACCACCACCGTTGCCTGGCGTGCACCCGCCTCGATTCTTACGCTCGCCGATCCTGTTTCGTTAGGTGAGGTGAGCGTTGCCACTGCCCGACCGTTAGCTGTAGTTGTCGTTCGTGGCGTGAGGCTGCCACCTCCCGATAGCAGCGTGAAGGTCACCACCGTCCCGTCCGTCACCGGATAGTTGCCGCAGTCAAACACCCTTATGCGGATGGCGGCGTTGTTCCCGCCCACCGGCACCCGCGGCGGCTCGGCATTTGCTTCGATGCGATCCGGCGGCCCGACCAGGAAGGTAATGGCATAGGTACCGACGACCGAGTTACGCCAGTTCTCAGGCCATGCCCAGACCGTTGCCGGACCTGGCACGCGCCCCGAACTGATGATCGCCTGAGCTACTCCGTTCAGGGTGCGGCCGCCATCGATCGGCTCCACATCACCCTGTGGTGTCACATCGAACACCACGACCGTACCATCCTTCACCGGATTGCCATAACGATCTTCGACCACCACCGTCGCCAGCCCCGTTCCACCGCAGCCGTCGATGATGGCTGGTTCAACCGACCGGAAGCGAATGGTGTGTGGCGGACCGGGCTCAAAAGTGATCATCACCGCGGCCGAGTTGGCACCCACCTTGGCTTGAACCAGTGCCCTTCCGGCCACCGTCGAGTACAGGCCGACAACGCCCCTGCCACCCACCGTCGTGGTGAACGTTCGAGTGATCAGGCTATCCTTGAACCAACCGAGGCTGGTGGTCAAAGAGATCACCGTGCCATCAAGCACCGGGTTACCGAACTCGTCTCTCGCCGTGACGGTGATTTGAGACGAGTTGCCCACCGGCAGTACCAGCGGGTGAGCCATAATGCTGACTAGCCCTGGGCCCGGCAGGAAGCGCACGTTCACCGTCCGTACCGCCGCACCGCAGGATGCCGTCACCGTAGCGGTCACGGCGGAGTTGCCCGACGCGAGGATCGTCGTCACGCCGCCACTCACCGTGTAGTCAACGGCTGGGCTCACGAACCCGGCGTTGGTGGCAAAGCTCACCGCAGTGCCGTCCTCAACCCAGTTGCCGTACATGTCGACTACGTTGGCCTGGATCACCGAGGTGGAACCACCGACCGGGATCGCTGTCGGCATGGCCATCAACGTCATCGTGAAGGCACCCAGCGGCCGGATCAGTACTTGCGTGGTCGCGTGCAGTGCACCGGCCGACGCTGTGATATCGGCAAGGCCCGCACTCGGGCCCGAGGTAAGTGTTGCCACCGCCGTTCCGCCCGACGTAGGTATCGTGACCACCGAACTTCCGGGGAAGCCGCCCAAACTGGCAAAGAAGGTCACCATCGTGCCGTCTGGCGCGGGGTTCCCATACACGTCGCGCAACGTTGCGTACAGGCTCGACGTATCTCCACCGACGTAGACAAAGCTCGGCGAGGCATAGAGAGTCATCGTCACTGGTTCACTGGGCACGATGGTTGCGTTGGCTCTGCCCACATTGTTCGCGCCGGCAGTATCGGCTGTGCTTGAGTCAACCGTTGCCGTGTTGGTAATTACTGTTGCCGCCGGCCAGTAACGAGCAGTGTTGATCCTGCCGCCAAACTGGATGCTCAACTGTTCACCAGGAGCCATGTTGCCGAGTGACCACCAGAAGTTGGTGCCGGGGCTGATCACCAGCGGCGCGCGGCTGAACCAGGTGTCCAGCAGCCAGTCTGTGCTCAGCACACTGTCGCTGATGAGGTCGTCCAGCGTCGTCGCAGTGGCCGTCATCGGTCCGTTGTTTCGGATATCGAGGCTGAAGGTGATCCATTGGCCAATCTCGATACTGCTCGCCGGCTGGATACTCTTTGTCACCGACAGGTCAGCCGGCCCGAACCTTACGTTGACATAGCCCGGGATCAGCACGGGCACGATGCCGGCGGTATCCGACACCGTGACTCCAGCGACGATCGCCGTGCCCACGTGCGTCGCGGCAGTCAACACCGCCACGGCCTCTCCGCCGCTCGTCGTCATACCTGAACGGACGGCATCGATGCGTATTGGGCCAGTCCCAGGCCGGTGGGTGATGCGCAGTACATGCGCCTCAGTCGGATCACCCGCCCAGGTGAACACCCTCTCAGCGCGGAAGGTCACAGACCCGCCCATGTTGATGTCGCCAAGCAGGTTTGCACCATCCAGATAGACGTCAGCCCAGCCGTCGCCCGGAGCCCTGATGTACATGATGCTGACGCCGTTACCGTGAAAGTTCCAGTACATCGACGCGCCATCGAGCGAGGTCATCCGATAAGCCCCGCCACTCGCTGCGCCGTCGGCTGTCGACGTCCAACTCGACGGCGGTTGCTGCGTCAGAGCTGATTCCTCCGCATAGCCATAGATCATCGACCCCAGCGAAGTTGTAAAGCCGACAAAGTAGCCATCCGGCGAAGGATAGCCGCCCGAGTCCAGCACCCTCGCCACGATAGTCGACGTGGAGATGCCGTCGGCCGGAATCGCTGCCGGGTTCGCCACCAGCACCGTCTCTGCCGGTGGGCCAACGTTGATCCAGACCGTCGTCTCAGCCAACACTCCAGCCGTGGTCGCCGTTATCCGTGCCGCCCCGACCGAGTTCTGGCTGTAGAAGGTCAGATTCACCCTGCCGTGACTATCTGAGGTGCGCGTTACGTTCGTAACGACGTCGCTCGCATTCAGGCTGCCAATCGTCGTGGTGATGTTGACCACTCGGCCAGCCACCGGATTACCGCACGCATCATAGACCACGATCCTCACCGCGGACGATTGATCGACCAGGATATTGGCCGGTGTAGCCGTGATGGTCATGGTGAAGGGCGGCCCCGCCGTTAGCACCACACTCTTCGAGGCCAAGTTCTCCCCGTCCTGATCCTCGACGGTAAGCGACTTGATCTCTGCGTCATTCGACACTTCTCCCAGGAACGGCTCACAGGCATGGCGCGCCGTGACTGTGATTGCTCCGCTCACGCCCGGCTGCAAGTTGCCCAAGCTCCAAACCCAGATGTTGTCGGTTGGGTTCTGGGGCGGACCAACGTTGGGCCGCGACGTGGAGCCAACATAGGTTAGCAGGCTAGGCAGCGTATCCGTTACCACAGCAGCGGTACCCTGGGTTGCGCCCGCATTCGTATAGTACAGGGTGAACGTTACCAGCTCATTCGGCGGTATCTGTTCCGGGTAGCCCACCTTGCTGATCATAAGATCCGTGCACAGGAATTCAACCTCGGCCTGCCGAATGAGAACCTCTCCAATGCCAACCTCGTACCTGCTTTCCACCGCAGTGGCCGTTACCGTTGCCGTGGAGCAGTCCTGCGCCGAGGTGAGCAGAGCCGTTGCCACTCCGTTCACGGTAGTAGCGCCGGAGCGGATGGCATCGAGCCAAACGCGGCCAGTCACACACTCAACGCGCACTGTGTGCAACACAGATGGGTTGAGACCGTTCACCACCGTCTCGCGCCGCCACATTGTCGACCCGGCGCTGAGGTCGATCAGAGCTTTCTCGTCGCCGTCGACAAACACCCTGGCCTGGCCACCGCCAACGCCGCGTCGGTACATCACAGACACGGCGCTGCCCCGGAACTCCCAGCTTACCCAGGCCCCGGGGTTGTCCGTGTAGATAAAGTTGTTGCCACTCGCATTCGCGTTGAACGTCGGTGGGGACCAATCACCTACCGAGCGGTCGACTTCAGGCCCCTCGGCCTCGACCAGGTCATGCAGCATGGAGCCGAGGTCGGTCTCAAAGCCAACCATCGTTCCGGTATTGACCAGATTGCCGTTCGCATCGCGAACCGTCGCCGTCAGGATCGCTGTGGATACCCCGTCGGCCGGGATCGCCACCGGGCTACGCTCCAGCACCAGACTGGACGGAGGACCTGACATCACGTCGACGCCAAGAACGCCTTCCTCTCCATCCACCGTCGCGGTGACCCAGATCGTACCGGCAATGGTACCTGCCTTGAGCGTTGTCCAGTGAGTGCCATTCGGCTTGAGCACTCGCGACAGGGGACTCATACTGGCGGTGCCAAGCGGCGAGAACGCAAAGGTCGCCGTGTGTCCCGCACAGGGGTTGTTGAACTGGTCCACAGCGGTCACGGTGATGGTCGCCGTGCTCGTAAAGCCTGGGGGTTCCAGACCAAGCGGCCAGATCTGTGGCGGGTTCGCTTGCAGTGTAATGGTTACAGCCGGGCCGGCGACAAAGTCTACCCAGGTGTAGACGGACTGGAATGGAGTCGTCGCCGTGATATAGGAGCGGCCCACAACCGTGGCCGACTGGAGCGCTGCATAGGCCCTTCCGCTACTCGTCAACCGCTGCACCGGCGGCGTACCGAAGGAGCCAAGGCTGTTGGTCAGTGTGATGACCGTATTGTCCAGCACATCATAGACCGGAGTGCACGTCGCGCAGCGCATCGTTAGCGTGACGCTCGACGTAGACACACCATCGGCCGGAATCTCCGTCGGTGCGCGCGCAATGTCCAGCCTGATTGGCGGTGTGTAGTCGACGTTCGCTCCGAGGCCAGTAAACACGTCGCGCGGCACCGTGCTCGCACTTGGACTGCTCGTCGGGCTGTTGTGACCCCACCAGTTGCCTTCCGCATCTGCCGCCACGGTCGTCACGTTGCTATAGATACCAAACTTGCCATTGGCATAGATGCTGTTGCCATGCAATTGCAGCGGTGCGCCAGCCGTATAGCCCAGAGAGGTCAGGTAGATGCCGTGATTCACGTTGTCGCGTATCCAGTTGCGCAGAATCACCGGCCCCACGTTGCTGCCATCCAACCCGATGCCGGCAGCATCAGGCAAGAGACCGCCGGCGTTTTGCACGTAGGCGATCACGTTGCCCTCGACATGGACGTTGGTTGTACCGTTGAGCGCCAGACCGCCCAGGTCAAAACCGCCGCCAGTGCTGCGGTTGGTGGACATGATGGTATTGCTCAAGACGCTGGTGTTCAAGGTGTTGGAACCGATGCGAATGCCGTCAAAGGCAATGCCGTGCACGCGGTTCAGTTCCACCACGTTGTCGCTCGCTGACCCGGCGACACCAGTGACCCGCAGCCCAAATCCGCCCACCTCAAAGATGTGGTTGTTGCGGATTCGGTTGCGATTTCCTGCGTTCAAGTCAGCACCGAACCCGGCACAGTCACGGAAGGCATTGTCCGCCACCACGCCGTCGTTCACAAAAGTGGCGGTGAACGCGCCAGTGGCGCAGCCGCTGATGACGTTGTTCGTCACGGTGATGCCATTGAGCGGATTGGCCAGGCGACCATCCAGGAACATGCCAAAGCCAAAGTTCGAGATGGCAAAGCCCTCTATGGTCGACCCATCCGCAGAGGCAGTGACCAGGATGCCGTTTCCGGAGCCGCTGCCCACCAGATGGGTAGTGCCGCCGCTGCCGGCGCCATCCAGGTAGATTGGCTTGCCGATGGTGATGCCGCCGGAGTAGACACCGTCAGCTACATGCACCGTGCCCCAGCTAGCGACAGCGGTGATCGCCGGCGGAATGGTGCTGAAGGCATCATAGCCCCACTGGTGCCCGTCGTTCGGGCAGATGTCGCAGTAGGCCGGATTGACCCAGACCTCCTTCGGCTGCAGGAAAGGCACGATCAGCGTTCGCGTTGGGAAGGTGCCGACGACCCGTGCTACGCCTGGAATGTCTATTCCAGTCGCGATGATGCGGGCATTCACCGGCGGCAGCATGCTGGCGGTGAGCGTTGCCTTGGCCTGCCCGCCAACGACTGCAGCACCAGCACGGAACGCGTCAAGGCGTACGACGCCGGACTGGCACACAATCTCCAACTGATGGCTAACGTTCGGGTCGAGGTCGGCAGCAATTACCTGCTCTCTCCAGCCCGGTATCGCGTTCGTGTCGATATCGACGGGGCTGGCGCCATCGATCCTCACGCGCATGACGCCTCCCACTCCGTCCTGGTAGTAGACTACCGAGACCGCCTCACCACGGAAGTTCCAGTACACCGAGGCAGCCACCGTCGCCGTCCGGATGTACCATCCACCACTGGCAGTTCCGTCCGGGAAAGCGGTCCAACCCGTAGACGAAATCACTTCAGCCGCTTCGGCCTCCACGTAGCGGTAAAGCGAGCCATGGGTCGTAGTCATACCGACCATGGTCAGGTCCGGAACCAGATTGCCGTACTGATCCAGAACGATGGCCGTGATGAGCGAAGTATCCAGGCCGTTCGCACGCAGCGAAGGCGGATTGGCTGTAAGCGAGGTGATGGTGTAGGGTGAGCCGGCGATGATCTGGACGTCGGCAAAATCAGCCACAAAGCCAGAGTACGCACCGACGATGGCCCTGCCCGGGATGATCCCCGCGTGCAGCGTGGTCGTGGCCACTCCTCCGCCAAAAACCGTGCTCGAGATCGGCACCAGAGTGCCCAGGGTCGTATCAAAGTAGATTGGCGTGCCAGGCGACACGGGGTTGGCATAGATGTCGCGCACCTCTGCTGATATCACGGACGTTTCTCCGACCCTGATCCGGTTAGGAGCCGCCGTCACACTGATAGTGGCCGGGGCAAGGGGCAGTATCTGAACCGACGTGGTCACCACGCCGTGGTTAGCCACATAGCCAGTGATGACCGCAGTCCCAGCCACAGTGCCTGGCTTGAACGCGACGATAGTCCAACCTCCGTTGAGCGCACTGACTGCGACAGGACCCGGAGGAGCTCCAAGCTGACCCAGACTGGTGGTCAGAGTGATGGGCATTCCATCGAGCATGCAACACCCGCCGCCACAGGCTGTGGCAGTGATCACGATCGATGGACCGCCTGCGAGAACCGTTGGCGCAGAAGGAGCCAGCAGTACACGAATGCGCGGGTCATAATCGACGTTCACCGGCGGTCGGTAGATGTCACGCGGCGCCGAAGTACCCGTTGTCGGTGTGTTGCGCCCCCACCAGTTGCCGGTCGCATCGACGATGGGCGGAGCCGCCACCTGGTTGCGTATTCCAAACCGACCGTTGCCATAGATATGGTTGCAGTGCAACACTGGCGGTGCTCCGACGTTGAACGCCCAGAGCAGCACGCCGTCGTTCACGTTGTTCAGGAATTGGTTGTAGCTGGCGCTCGAGCCAGAATCGCTCCCGCCGATCCATAGCCCGGCTGTGTCATTGCTGCCGCCTGCTGTTCCGACGCCGAACACCTTGTTGTACTCCACGACCGAATTCGTCGTGTTGTACAAGACGATGCCACCTTCGTTAAAGCCCAACCCGCTGAGGGTGAGGTTGGTTGTGTCTATGATATTGCTCACCACCGAGGTGTTGGAGCTGCTGTCGCCAGCGACGATGCCATTCCAGC
Organism: Chloroflexi bacterium ADurb.Bin180; assembly: GCA_002070215.1. Taxonomy (NCBI): domain Bacteria; kingdom Bacillati; phylum Chloroflexota; species Chloroflexi bacterium ADurb.Bin180. Next base: position 64,291 of record MWCV01000002.1, read on the forward strand.
CCAGGTTCTGCAGCGAGTTGTGGGAGATCAGCGCCCCGGTCGTGCTGCGAGTCCTCAGGCCAAAGCCGCCGATGTCATGGAACCGGTTGCCAATGAAGGACGGGGTGTTGCCGTTGTACAGGTCGATGCCATATCCGCTGCCGGCATAGATCTCGTTGTCAGCAAAATACCCTTTGTCTACAAAAGTAGCCGTAATGGCGCCCGTGGCATTGTTGATCAGGGCGTTGTTCACGAACTGGAATCCGTCAATGTGGTTCGCGGTCCGGCCATCCAGATACACACCCAGCCCGAAATCGCGGATGGTGAACCCGTCGATCGTCACGCCGTCTCCCGGCCGACGCACCACCACTCCCGTACCGCTTCCGGCACCCTGGATAAACGTACTGGAGCTGCCATCACCAACCAGGTGCATAGTGCGAGTAACAACCACCGGCAACGGATAAGTGCCGGCCAACACTCGTACGGTGCCGTTCGTCTTGACTCCCTGCACGCCCCCGGGAATCGTGTCGAATGCGTCTGAGCCGATACTGGCCGATCCGCCGCCGACATAGCCCGGCAGCGTCACCACGGTACCATTCGGCAGGCCGACCCAGTCATCGTCCACCCACACCACATCACCCTGACCAAAGATCACCGTGGTGGTGACGACCAGGTCGGTCAGAGGCAGATGCCCGATTCTCTCTGTTGCATACACAGTAGCTGTATGGGTTTCAGTCGGGCTCAAGATCGCCAGTGCTGGTGCCTTGAGCTGAGCCAGGGCTTGCCCGCCGCTGCTCACAGGGCCGGACCGGAACGCGTCCAGCCGAATGGTCGCCGACTGCACCGTGACTTCAATGACGTGGTCCACATAGGGGGACAGGCCTGTGGCAATAACCCGCTCGACCCAGGCTCCTGCGCCGTTGGTATCCACGTCAATGGGAGCACCGGCGTCTATGCGCACGCGCATGACGCCTCCGCTGCCAAACCGCCTGTAGCGGAGCGCCACACCCTCACCGCGGAAGACCCAGGACGCGGCTGCTCCCGGCGTGGTCGAGTTCAGGTAACGTCCGCCGCTGGCCGTGGGATCATTGACCCCCGACCAGCCGGTAGATGTCATCACTACCGACGACTCGGCCTCGACAAAGGCATAGTTGACAATGGAGCCGAGCGTAGTGGTAAAGCCCACCAGCTCGCCGTCAGGGATGGGATTGCCCAGACAGTCCACCATAGTAACGGTCAGATTAGACAGCGCGACACCGTTCGCGGGCAAGGTTGTCGGAGCAGCAGACAGGGTCATTGTAGTGACTGGCCCTGCCGTCACCTCGACACTCGCCACTGCTGTCAGAGTGCCGCCCACCGTGGCACTGACGATGCCTGTCCCACTCAGCCCGCCAGAGGTGAACGTGGTGGTAGCCGTCCCCGTGCCGGCGAGGGTGGTGTTTGAACTCGGGAACACGCTGCCAAGCGCATTGCTGGTGAAGGACACCACGACACCCGGCACTGGATTGCCGTACGCGTCCTCAACCGTCGCCGTGATCACCGCTCTATCGCGCGGTGTATCACAACTGTTGGGTATGGCCAGTGGCCAGCTTTCCACCGAGATGCTGGCTGGCGCGCCGGCGGTCAGAGTCACAGTGGTTGTGTACTGCGCTATCCCCGGGTCAGGCACACCGCCGACGATGGCCACTCCGGCGATCGTACCGGCCCGCAGTGTCGCATAGGCCTTGCCACCGCCAAAGCCGGCGGTCGTCGGGTAGATGACCGTTGCCAGGTCGCTGGTAAAGGTGATCAACGTTCCATCGAGAATGTTGTAGCCGCCGCCCTGGCCCGTGGCCGTGATCGCCGAGGTGGCCATTCCGTCGGCCGGGATGGTGCTCGGCCCCGCCTTCAGGCCTACCGTAATGGGCGGCGAAGACCAGACACTCGCAGCGCTACGAACGTCCCTCGGTGTGCTCGGGCCCACAGTCACCGTGTTGTGACCCCACCAGTTGCCTTCGGCGTGGGTCCGTGTGATGAGCTGGTTGTTCAAGCCGAACAGAGCATTGCTGTAGATGCTATTCCCGTGAATCAGAGGTGCCGTAACAACCAGCGTCGAGCTGATGTAGATGCCATGGCCAGCGTTGCTCTCAATCAGGTTGCTCTCCACCGTGATGGGAATCGAGCAGTCGAAAAGGTACACGCCTGCCGAATTGGTGCGATTGCCTTCGGCGTTGCTGGCGGCAGCGATCCTGTTGAGGCGAACAACACTGTCACTAGTGATGCCAATCAGGGTTAGTCCGCCGCGGTTGTGGTTTGCGTCGGGCGCAGCGCCATATCCGTCCAGCCACCCCTGGTTCGTGTTCGCTATCGTGTTCGTACCGACGGTGACACTGGCTCCGCCGCCGCCGTTGACCAGGATGCCATCCCAGAACACGTCGTGAACGTGGTTGCCATAGATGCCATTGTTGAGCGTAGAGCCACTCAGCTCAATGCCCACGTTCTGCAGGTCATAGATGTGGTTGTTGTCAAACGAGTTCTGGTTGCCCGTGTTCAGGCGGATGCCCACACCCAGGTTGTTGTAGACGGTGTTGTAGCACACCGTGTTGTAGGACGAGTTCTCCAGGTAGATGCCATTGTTGCCCAGAGTCACATCGTTACTGCAGATGGTACTGGTAAAGACATAGCTGCCGCGGACACCATAGGTGGTGTTCGACTCGAGCACGTTGTTGGTGATGGTTGCAGCCAGGACGCGCGGCCCGGGGCCAACTCCCGTGCCGCGCAGGTAGATACCTGTCTCAAAGTCGCGAATCCTGAATCCACTGATCGTGACATAGTCCGCCCGGTCCACATAAAAGCCCCTGCTGCCAGCGGCATCCGTGCCCACCACCAGCACCGAACTGGCGCCGCTGCCAAGTAGGCTCACCCGCTTGGCTACAGTGACTGACTCGGCATAGGTGCCTGGCAACACGTGTACGGTTCCATTGGCCAGCACACCGTTGACGCCGCCCTGAATCGTATCATAGGCGGTATAGTTCCAGATATGGCCGTCGTTGCCACAACTGCTGCAGTAGTCATCATCGACCCAGACTTCAAGGGGGCCAGGGAAGCTGACCGTTGTCTGGCCTGTGGGCCAGCCCGTGGACGTTCCCGACACCTCAGCCTGGATTGCCGTGGCGCGAACGACCGCGACACCATTGCTCGAGGGCGCCGTCAGAGGGACGCAGACAATGCCGCCGCTGGATACCGTTCCGGAGCGGAACGCATCCAGCCACACTCGACCACTGCCAGCGTGCTGAATCCGAATGATGTGGGGCCCCGGCGTCAGTGAGACGCTCAACTGCCGCTCGACCAGCCATTGCAGAGAGCCGCTGGCAAAGTTCAACGTGGTTACATACGAGCCGTCAATGATCACATCGGCCTGCCCGCCGGTCGTGTTGGTCGGATAGATCAGTGATACCGCTTCACCGCTAAAGCTCCAGGTGACTTCGTCGCCAGGGTTGTCAGAGTAGATGTACGCCCCATTGCTCGCCGAGCCCGAAAGGGCGGTAGGCCAGGTGCCAAGTTTCGTCACCCCGGCGCTTTCCGCTTCGGTATAGGCATAGTCCACCGAGCCAAGCGATGTAGTGATACCGATCATTGTGTCATCGACGACCAGATTGCCGTAGATGTCGGTGACGGTGATGCAGATCGAGGCAGTTGAGACGCCATCAGATGGCAGCTCTGTCGGATCGGAGGATACGGTGACCGTGTACGGAGGTCCAGAGACAGACGGCGCGGTGCTGCGTATCCAGCGTACCGCATCAGCACAGGTGTCTCCGGCACTCGACGAATTCAGCTCGACGTACTCTCCGGTTGAGGCACCGGTGCCTGCCTTGAACGGCCACACGCCCAGAGGGTACCACCCCGACGGATCAAAGTCGGCGACAACGTTGCCATCCGCATCGAGCGACTCGTCCACATACACGGTGGCCGTGCCGCCATTGTAGTGGACCGTATAGGGCACGGCCGACGGGCGCGCGCTGTGCACGCTCCAGTGAGCCTGCACTTCATAGTAGCCGTCTTCCGGGATAGGGCTGGTCACGCACGGCGAAAAGACCGCAGTCTGTGTCAGCCAGCTAGTAGTCTCATACCGATAAGAGCCCGCGTAGCCGCCCGCGGTGCCAGTGTTCCACTGCCCCGGGGGCGCATCGCTGTAGCAGGATGTCGCTTCATCGACCACCACGGGCGGGAAAACCGGGGTGGCTGTCGGCGTAGGGGTCCTGGTCGCGGTATTGGTAGGCGTAGGTCCAATCGAGGTAGCAGTAGGTGTTGGACTGGCGGTTGGCGTAGGGGTCGGGGGCGAGCCACTCCAGTCAACGATCAGCTCTGGCCTCTGGTCTGCCAGTGCCCATTCTGAGCTGCAGTAGTAGTTGATGCGCTGATTGTCGGACCCGATCAGTACAAAGCCCTTGTTAGCCGAAGGATTCGTCACCCAGTCCTGAACCTGGGCTGTAACGTCCCAGTAGTGCCACTCACCTTCCGAGTTCACCGTCACGGTCGTAACGGGCGTGAAGGAATAGTCCGTAGCCATGTCCTCGCAGCCCTGCACGCCCCAGAACGTAGAAGCGGTGGCCTTCTGCCAGGACGCAGCGACCTCGGTCCACGGCCGAACGACCTCATACGCACCGATTCTCAGTGGTCCAACCAGGTTGCGGTCAAAGCAATACAACCCCAATCTGGCGCTGAGAACGGTTGCCGAGTTGGGAATGGCGGCTGGAGTGAGGTCAAAGTTCAGCAACGCCTTGTAGGCGCCATCCTGGCCAATTGCCAGACGCGGCTCCCCTCCGGGTGCCTTGGTGGGGTTCCACTTGTTCAGGTAGGTATCAACCATCCCCGTATAGGAAGGATTGGGGTAATTGCCATACTGGAACACGACGGTGCCGCCCAGGGCAGCCGAACTGGCGTCTCCAGCAGGAAGGACCTGTGCCTCGGGCAGGTCGCCGGCAGCCACAGGGGAGGTCATCAGGCGCAACACGAGGGCAGGACCGGCGAACAGGAATCCCAGACACAGCACAAACACCAGCAAAGACAGAGCAAGGCCGTGAGAACCGGATTCCTTGCCTCTCGAGAGGCGCGACCTGGCGCGTGCAGCCGAAGGTCTTGCTCGCACGTCAGCACCCACCGAAGAGCGGAAGGGTACTGGCCGGGTCACAGTGGGACGCACGTCTGGTCCCGCATCCGAAGGGGTCAGTCCGAAGGTCGTCTGGTCCATGGGATGGGCCTCCCTGTTCGTGAATGGTCGCGTCCTTCGATTGCTTGAGGTGTCGCTGCTTGGGTTAACAGCCATTATAGCACTACCTTGTCCGCTTTGTCAAAGCACCAGAATAGGTCAAGAACGAGACGGGTTGGAGCAGAGAGCTGCTTACCAGTATACCATAACTCCGGGAACCAAGAGGGTCGCAAGACACGCCGAGAGCAGGGTGCCCCCTCCCTCTGTCGTTGATGACGTGACATCGTGCAAAAAGGATACGTCGCCCGTCGCCGTTGCCGTCCAGACGGCAAGCCCGGTATAATGGCTGAACCATGGAGATCCGATCCTCGCTGGTCAGTGCATTCGATCCCGTACAGTGGGACGCTTTTTCAAAGGAAGCAGAAACCGGCCACCTGCTTCAGTCGTGGGGCTGGGGAGAACTGAAGGCGCCCTTTGGCTGGCTGCCCATTCGTGTAGCCGTTCTGGAGCACGGGCACATCGTTGCCGCCGCCCAGGTCCTTTGCCGCCACCTTCCGCTGGACTTGGTCACACTAGCCTATATGCCACGCGGGCCAATGTTGAGCCAGCCGCTCTCGCTTCGTTCGCCTGATTCCGAGCTAATCGAGGCCGTTCTGGCGACCTGCCGGCGCCGGCGCGCAGTGATGCTCAAGCTAGAGCCAGAATGGCGAGACACAGAAGTGGCCCGTCAATGGATGTCTGCCTGGCGGCTCTCGGCGAGCAGTTGGTCAGTGCAGCCCAGGCGAACCGTACTGGTCGACCTCCGCCTGGACGAAGATGATATTCTGGCTCAGATGAAGCCCAAGACCCGCTACAACATCCGCCTTGCCGAGCGCAAGGGCATCGTCGTTGCGCAGGGGACCGCCGACGACTTGTCTGACTTTTATCGGTTGCTGCGCGTGACCGGCGAGAGGGCCAGTTTCGGGGTCCACACCCTCGATTACTATCGTCGCGCCTGGAGCCTTTTCCGCGAGCGCGACAGCGTGGCTTTGTTCCTGGCCAGGTACTCCGGGCGCACGCTGGCGGCAATTCTGGTCATCGCCTGGGGCAAGACGGCCTACTATATGTATGGCGGCTCCTCGGACGAAGAGCGGCAGCGCATGCCCACTTATCTCTTGCAGTGGGAGGCGATGCGCTGGGCCAAAGCAAGGGGCTGTCAGCTCTATGATCTGTGGGGCATTCCCGATGTCGACGAGAGCAAAGTCGGTGAGGATATTCAGGCCGCGGAGGCCAGCGGCGTCCTCAGTCACGGAATGGGTGGGCTCTACCGCTTCAAGCGCGGCTTTGGTGGCCAGGAGACCCGCTACATCGGCGCCTGTGACGCGGTGCTCAATCCCGTTCTGTACCCCCTGATGATGGCGCTGCGGACGCACCGCAACCAGGCACAGCAGGCACAATGATCCGCGAATAGACAAAGGCGAGGCCGGCCGGCCTCGCCTTTTCTGTTCACATGTCTGCCTGAATCGCCCTTACTTGCCGGCGATGAAATCCTCGGTCATCTGTCGCGCCTTCTCATCCGGATACTGCGCGGGAGGAGACTTCATCAGATAGGCCGATGGGCCGTACAGAGTGCCACTGAGGCCCCGCTCGAGGGCCAGCTTGCAGCAACGGATGGCATCGACCACTACCCCCGCCGAGTTGGGTGAATCCCATACCTCAAGCTTGCACTCGAGATTGAGCGGCACGTTGCCAAACGTGGTGCCTTCCATACGAATGTAGCACCATTTGCGGTCGGTAAGCCACGGCACGTGGTCGCTGGGGCCAACGTGTACATTCTCCGGGCCCAGACCATAGTCGAGCATGCTGGTGACAGCGTTGGTTTTCGAGATCTTTTTCGATTCCAGTCGTTCGCGCTCGAGCATGTTGTAAAAGTCCGTATTGCCGCCAAAGTTGAGCTGATAGGTGCGGTCGAGGTGAACGCCACGCTCGCGGAACAGCGTCGTCAGTACCCGATGGGTGATCGTCGCACCGACCTGGGACTTGATATCGTCGCCGATCATGGGCAGGCCGCGGTCCCTGAACCGCTTCTGCCAGTACTCCTCACGCGCGATAAAGACAGGAATGCAGTTCACAAAGCCGCATCCGGCCTCCAGAATCTGCTCCACGTACCATTTGGTGGCCATCTCGCTGCCCACGGGCAGGTAGCTCACCACCACATCAGTCTTGGTTTCCTTCAGGATGCCCACTACATCAGACGTTGGTCCGGGCGCCTTGGTGATGATCTCCTTCAAGTACTTGCCCAGACCATCGTGGGTCATACCTCGCGACACCGGCACCCCAAGGTGCGGCACATCGCTGAACTTGAAGGTGTTGTTGGGCGAGGTGAATATGGCCTCGGAGAGGTCCTTGCCCACCTTGTTCACATCGATGTCGAATGCGGCACTGAACTCGATGTCGCCAATGTGGTAGCCGCCCAGTCGTACGTGCATAAGGCCTGGTACGAACTCGTCCTCCGGAGCGTTACGATAGAACTGCACGCCCTGAACCAGTGAAGACGCGCAGTTACCTACACCAATGATCGCTACCCGAATCTTGCCCACTGCAGTGACACTCCTTTTCGGTTGGATGACAGAGGGTAGACTGCCACGCCGAACACGGATCTGCCCCGCGCGGCAACCCGAGTGGCGAGTTTACAGCGAATGGCCTCGAGCAGCAAACGACAGCGCGCAGTGCCCCTCATCCGATTCTTGCCCCTCGCCGATAGAGGTATAATCTCGGTCAGGAGGCGTCTATGGCTGTAGAACTCGGCATCGTTGGCCTGCCCAACGTCGGCAAGTCCACCCTCTTCAACGCCCTGACTCGCGCCCACGCCGCCGTGGCCCCCTACCCATTCACCACGATTGAGCCCAATGTGGGCGTGGTTTCCGTTCCTGATGAACGGTTGCAGCGCATCACACAAATCGTCCAGCCGGAAAAGACCGTCCCCAGCACGCTGCGGGTGGTCGACATTGCCGGGCTGGTCAAAGGCGCGAGCAAGGGGGAGGGGCTGGGCAACCAGTTTCTGGGGCACATTCGCAACGTCGATGCGCTCGCGATGGTTGTGCGGGCTTTTCAGGACGCGGACATACCGCACGTTTCGGCAGACCTCAACCCCCTTGATGACATCGACACGGTGATGGTCGAGTTGAGTCTGGCTGACCTGGCCACGCTGCAGAAACGCCGCGAAAAGACCACCGAGTCGGCCAAGGCGCATCCGGCTGATGCGGCTGCCGAGCTGCAGCTCCTCGATGCTCTTCAGGCACGCATCGATGTCGGAAAACCTCCGCGGGAACACTGCCTGACACCTCAGGAAGCAGCGCTGGTCAGAGAGCTAGGGTTGCTTACCGCCAAACCGCTGCTTTACGTCGTCAACGTAGGTGAGAGTGATCTCCCCGAGGGAGGTCCCCTCGTGGGCCCGGTGCGCGAACGTGCTGCGGCTGAAGGCGCCCAGATCGTGCCCGTGTGCGCCCATTGCGAGGCCGAGCTGGCCGACTGGCCAGAGGCAGACGCTGCGGCCTACAGGCGGGAACTGGGAGTCGATGGCTCCGGGCTGGATCGCTTCATCGCCGCCGGCTATCGGCTGCTCAACCTCATCACCTTCTTTACCATCACCGGCGGCAAAGAGGCGCGGGCCTGGCCCTTGCCGCGAGGAACCTCCGTGCTGGAAGCCGCTGGCCGCATTCACACCGACCTGCAGCGGGGCTTTATCCGCGCGGAAGTGGTGGGGTTTACTGATCTTGCCGCTTCCGGCTCACTGGCTGTTGCGCGGGACAAGGGGCTGCTTCACGTTGAGGGCAAGGACTATGTGGTCCGCGATGGCGACGTGATCCACATTCGGTTCAACGCCTGATTGATTTGCACGCGCAGGTGTGGTAGAATGCGGTTTGTACTATCGCGATGGAGGTTGAACCCAGTATATGCCAATCTATGAGTACGAGTGTGAGAGCTGTCGCATTCGTTTTGAGCGCTTGCAGCATTTCAAGGATGAGCCAATCAAAGAGTGTCCCGAGTGCGGTGGCGCGGTGCACCGTGTGCTCCAGCCCGTAGGCGTCATCTTCAAGGGGTCTGGCTTTTACATCACGGATCATCGCCAGATCTCTCCGACGTCAGTGCCGGGGAAGAAGGCCATTGAGGCGCCCAAGGACGGAGAAAAGAAGGCTCTGCCCGCAGCCGAGAGCAAAGCGGAGAAACCGGCCGAAGTACCCCAGGCAACAAAGAAAGAGGCCGCGGACTAGTCCGCGGCCTGTAGCGCAATGCATTACTGGCGGCTCAGAGTTGAAAACCGCCGGTAGCCTCGACAATGCGTCGCTTATAGTCGCTCACGAACGTCTTTAGTTTGGCTTCCAGTGCTTGCCATTCTTTGCCCGACAGGACCTCATACATCTTTTCGAGCGTCTCTGTGACTCCCCCGGCCAGCACCTGCGGACCCGTCCCGTACATTGTGTACCAGGCATCGGTTGGCTGCAACCCCGCCTGGATCATGCCCGGTCCGAATTCGCGCATAACGAACTCGATATACTCTGACTCACGGTCGGTTGTGATGTTCCAGGTCATGAGCAGTTTTATCATTGATGCAGCCTGGTCGCCCTCACCCCCATCCGACACCGGTACGGGGACACACACCACGGCAACTCTTGATTGCTCGCGGATGATACATGACCCTCGGACATAATGCAAGACAACTAGATGCACCCAAATCCGGGACGGTCAAGGAGACAGGTCAGCCATGAAGGCAGTGGTGCAGCGGGTGACGTTGGGACGAGTGGTGGTGGACGGAGTGACTCTGGGCGAGATCGGCCACGGGCTGGTCGTGCTGCTGGGCATCGGCCAGGGAGACGGCGAAGAGCAGGTGCAATGGATGGCCCACAAGCTGGCCAACCTGCGGGTCTTTTCTGACGATCAGGGGAAGATGAACCGCTCTGTGCTCCACGTTGGCGGCCAGGTTCTGCTCATCTCTCAATTCACTCTCTATGGTGACGCTCACAAGGGCCACCGCCCCGGGTTCTCAGACGCCGCGGCCCCCGAAGCAGCCGCGCCGCTGGTGGAGAGCGTTGCATCGCACCTGAGGCTGGAAGGTGTGCCCGTCGCCACTGGCCGCTTCCAGGCCCACATGCTGGTCGAGATACACAATGATGGCCCGGTGACGATCCTGCTTGACAAATAGCGATGGAACTTCAAGTCTACTCCATCGTCCTACTTTTGGAGCATGCTGGTGACGAGTCATAATCGCCTGCTTATCGTGTGTGCCCTGATGGCGCTGCTGTTCCTGCCTGCCTGCAAGCTGCGCTCTTCGGGCCAGCCCGCTGTTGCTGCCGCGCCGTTGAATACGCAATCGGGCTGGGCCATTCGCGTCACCGGCAGTGGCTGGAAGGCTGGCTCCAAGATCACTGTGCTCATCGCCGCAAAGGGGGCCTCGCCCAGCCAGGGCACGCCGGTTAGCAGCGCGCTCACGGATGCTTCCGGCGCTTTCACCACCATCTTCCTCTTGCCCACTGACCCGCACTGGAAGGCGCTGCCGGAGCTTGCCGTCATTGCCTCCGCCAATGACCAGTCCAGCACGGCCACAAGCACATTCGCCAACCCGGCTGCTGCTACCCCGACCGCCACAGCCGAGCTGACGCCCGCACCAACTCGCACCCCGGCAGCCTCACAGTACGTGGTGGGCTATGTCGTCAGCATCGCCCTCGAGTCGCGCACTCTGGCGGTCAGGCCAGTGGAGGGCCAGGCATCGACCATCGCACTGACTCCTGCGGCAACCGTCTCTTACCAGGGCAAGGAGCTGCCCCTGGCTCAGCTACGCCAGGGAGACCTCATTGAGGCCGCCGGAGCTGTCTCTTCAGATGGGCAGCTCGCGGCCCAGACGCTGCGCGTACTGGCCAGAGGAACCATCGAGCCTACTCCAACACCCACTCCAGTGCTGCTCACATGGAAGGGAGAGTACTTTCCCAATCTGACCCTGAGCGGCGCTCCCGCACTGGTGCGAAACGACCCGGTGATTGACTTTGAGTGGCGAGGGTCTGGTCCCGCTGCCAACATTCCAGACGACGCTTTCTCCGTTCGCTGGACCGGCAACTGGCTCTTCGAAGAGGGCAACTACCGGTTCTACGCACAGGTAGATGACGGGGTGCGTCTGGCCCTCGATGACCACTGGGTTATTGACCGATGGCATGAAAGTGGTGGTGCACTCTACACCGCCGACGCCTATCTCAGCCGGAACACCCACCTGGTCAAGGTAGAATACTTTGAAGCCCGCGACCTGGCCCAGGCCAAAGTGTGGTGGGAGTACCGCGGACCCGGAGCAAAGCAGAACTATCCAGACTGGCAGGCAGAATACTATCCCAATACCTCCCTGAGCGGGCTGCCGTATATCATGCTGAATGACCGCACCATTTCCTTTGACTGGAAGTCCGGCCCTCCCGTCGCAGGCATGCAGAGCGACGGTTTCTCGGCCAGGTGGACACGCACCGTCAATCTCGATGCTGGTGTCTACCTGTTTGAGGTTGTGGCCGACGATGGCGTGCGGCTGTGGGTCGACGAAGGACTGTTGATCGACGAGTGGAAAGAAACCGCGGCGCAGAGCTACTCTGCCGAGCGCTTTCTATCCGGGGGCAGTCACCGCCTCCGCGTAGAGTACTATGAAAGCACCGGAGAGGCCGTGATTCGTGTTGCCTGGAGACAGCTTCCGGCCACCCCGACACCCACTGCCACGCTGCCCCTGCCGACGCCAACGAGCACTCCCACGGCCACTCGCACCCCCGAGCCAGCCTCGACCTATCAGCCAGCGGTGACCCCTGAGCGACCGTCAGGCAGTGTTGCGTCCCGGTTCACCGCCTTCTTGCCCCTGGCCGGGCAACCTCCAGCCGGACTGCCCCTCTTGCCTGCACCTTTTCGCCTGTTCGAGCGCGACCTCAAGCGCTTCTAGCGTCCTTTCGACCGACGCTCGGTCCACCAGTTTCACTTGACTGCACTCCCTCGCGCCGCTATACTGGTTACGCTATGGTGACCTTCCCCTTTACGGCCATCGTCGGCCAGGACAAGATGAAGCGCGCTCTCATTCTCAACGCCATCAGCCCTCAGATCGGTGGCGTCCTCATTCGTGGCGAGCGCGGCACGGCCAAGTCCACTGCCGCGCGAGCCCTGGCCGCGTTGCTTCCTGACATCGAGGTCGTGCAGGATTGCCCGTTCCACTGCGACCCCGCTGCCCCGCTGACCCTGTGCGACGATTGCCGCGCCAGATCACTGCGGCAGCCCGAACTACCACGTGTCAGATGCCGCACGCAGTTCGTCGACCTTCCAGTCAGCGCCACAGAGGACAGGGTCGTAGGTACCCTGGACATTGAAAAGGCCATCAAGAAGGGCGAGAGGCACTTTGAGCCAGGCGTGCTGGCAGCCGCCAATCGCGGGCTGCTCTACGTGGACGAAGTGAACCTGCTCGACGACCATGTGGTGGATCTGCTGCTGGACTCGGCCGCCATGGGCGTCAATGTCGTGGAACGCGAGGGCATCTCCTTTACCCACCCGGCGCGGTTTATCCTCGTGGGAACGATGAACCCCGAAGAGGGAGAACTCAGACCGCAGTTGCTGGACCGCTTTGCTCTCTGCGTCGAGATCAAGACCATTTCCGATCCGCAGCAGCGAGTGGAGATCGTACGTCGACGCGTTCTCTACGAAGCGGACCCGGAGGTCTTTGCCAGAACCTGGCATCCCCAAGAACAGGCCCTCTCTGAGACCATCCGGCAGGCTCAGTTGTTGCTGCCCCAGGTGACCTACCGTGATGAGGATCTGTTCACGGTGGCCGAACTAACCGCCGAGTTCGAAGTGGATGGCCATCGCGCGGACATCGTCATCCTCAAGACGGCCCTGGCCCACGCCGCTTTTGAGGGCCGCACAGCCATCGCTGATGCGGACATCCTCCTTGCCGCTGAGCTGGCCCTTCCGCACCGACTGCACAAAAAACCTCTCCAGGGAAGCGACCTGCGACTCGACAAGCTCGAGCAGAGGCTGGAGGCGTCCCAGAGCAGGGCTGCCAACGGCACGCAGGCCAGCACAGACACTGAGATAGTAAAAAAAAAACGCAGCCAGTGCTGAACTAACCCAATCCGCGGCGCCTCCAGTAGCAACACCCTTGAAAGGCCACCAGGCCGACGCCATGCCCCTCTCTTACATCCGGGAGCCAGGCGTTACCATGGCCATCGGCCCTACCTTTCAACCCCGGCGCCTGCAGACGCCCCTCGATCGTATGGTGCGCGATGGCCCGGGCAAGCGCAGCTTTACCCGCACCAGCCGCAAACGCGGCCGCTACGTAAGCAGTTGCGATGCCCGTGGCGACACGAGTGACATCGCTTTCGATGCGACGTTTCGTCAGGCCGCCCCTGACCAGATCCACCGCAACCACGAGACCGCCGCACTGGCCCTCAAGAAACAGGACCTGCGCCGGAAGGTCAGGGTACGCCGCGCGGCGAACCTGATTCTCTTTGTCGTCGACGCCAGTTGGTCTATGGCCGCGGCAGAGCGAATGAAGGCTACCAAGGGGGCCATCCTCTCCCTGTTGATGGACGCCTATCAGAAACGCGACGAGGTTGGACTGATCACTTTCCAGAGAGAGAGCGCCAGCCTCCTTCTTCAGCCGACCTCGTCAGTCGAGGCGGCCAGGGAGATCCTCCAGGACATACCTGTGGGCGGCAAGACACCCCTCGCTGCTGGCCTGATGCTGGCCTATGAAGTGCTGTCGCGTGAACGGCGCAAGGACCCAGAGGTCATGCCTATGCTCATCCTGCTCACCGATGGGGCAGGCAACGTCTCGATGACCGGCTTGCCCCCTCAAGAGGAAGCACTCAACCTCGCGCACCAGATCAGACAGAGCGGAATCCGTGCCGTGGTTATCAACACAGAGCACCAGTCACTGGATCGCGGCCTGGCCCAACAACTGGCCGATCGTATGGGCGCCCCCTGCTACACCCTGACCGAGCTGGGTGCTCAGGAGCTCTATACCACCGTGCGCGATGAACTACAATGTCAGATGCCAGCCGCGCTGGCCTCCGCGGGGCGCCATGGTTGACCGTTCGTCTCGCACCGCCCGGGCTGATGGCTTGCTGGTCCTGATTACTCTGATCTGGGGCAGTACGTTCCTTCTCGTTCAGCGTACTGTGCAGTCATACCCGGTCTTTAGTTTTCTTTGTCTGCGCTTTGTGCTGGCCAGCGGGGTCCTGCTGATGCTCTTGGGAAAAAGACTGCGGTTTCTCTCGCCGCGCATGTGGGCTGCCGGCGTGGCCATTGGCTTCTTTCTCTTTGGTGGCTATGCGCTACAGACGCTGGGGTTGCTGTACACCACGTCATCCAAGGCCGGATTCATCACCGGCCTCTCGGTAGTCATCGTGCCGGGGCTCTCGGCCACCCTGCTGAGGCGCATACCGGAGAGAGCGGCGCTCCTTGGCGTTCTCCTCTCGACAGTTGGGCTGGCTCTGCTGACTCTGGGCCGCGACCTGAGGCCCACTCTCGGGGACGTTCTGGTGCTGGGTTGTGCGTTCTGCTTTGCGCTGCACATCGTGGCCGTGAGCCATTTTGCTCCCCAAACGGACGCCCTGGCGCTCACGGTGGTCCAGGTTGCCGCTGTAGCTGTCTTCAGTGGTCTGGCCGCTACGCTGCTCGGCGAGTGGCAGCTACCACAGCCGTCTGTTCTGGGCGCTGCTGCATTCACCGGGGTACTGGCCACGGCACTCGCCTTTGCCGTGCAGAACAGCGTACAATCCTGGACCACAGCCACGCACACGGCGTTGATCTTTGCCACCGAGCCGGTCTTTGCCGGCATCTTTGGTTACTGGTTGGCCGACGAACGGTTTTCTGGCAAGGCCGTGATCGGCTGCATACTCATCCTGCTTGGCATGCTGGTCGCGGAGCTCAGGGCGCCCGCTCCTCAGGGCTCGACTACTCGCGGAGGTGAGCTAGTATGAAACTGATCGATGGCGTGAAGGTCCGCAAGCTGCGCCTGATTCCCGACGAGCGTGGCTTCTTGATGGAAATGATGCGCACCGACTGGGACGAGTTCGAAAAGTTCGGCCAGACCTACATCACTGCCGTCTACCCCGGAGTGGTCAAGGGCTGGCACTATCACCAGAAACAGACGGACCACTTCATCTGCGTCCATGGCATGGCCAAAGTTGTTCTCTACGACGGCCGCGAGGGCTCACCCACCCAAGGTGAGATCAACGAGTTCTTCATGGGTACCCTGAACCCGATTATGCTCAAGATTCCCAGGGGTGTTATGCACGGTTTCAAGGGCATCAGCGAAGAGATGACCCTCATCGTCAATGTTCCCACAGAGCTCTATGACTACCAAGAGCCGGACGAGTATCGCCTGCCAGCCCACACGGACCAGATTCCTTACGACTGGTCACGCCACGACGGCTAGGCCGGCACACATCCGCGAGAGCAGTCTCTCCACCCGTCTGACTCCCTCATCCGGTGCCGGTGTGGGGATACGGCGTGGTCATGAGGACAGGCTGTACTCACGGTTTGTGCTCAGTTCAGAGCGTGTCAGCCTTCCTGTAACGTCTCCCCGGCCAGGTGTGCGACGAATCACTTCAGAGACGCCGCCATCGAGTGTATACTTGGGGGGAAATCGTCCCGGCGTTCTTGACCAGGTCATGACCCAGTAGCCGGTCGAACACCGTCCTACCACGACGCACGGGGCGGCCAGGGAGCGCACAGCCAACTGACATGGCAGAACCAATCATCAAGGTCTCCGGTCTGACCTACTACTACCAGAACGAAGCAGCACCGGCCCTCCGCGACGTCAACCTGGAGGTATATCCAGGCGAGTTCTTGCTCCTCATTGGCCCCAGCGGCTGCGGCAAGACCACTCTGGCCCTGGCGATGAACGGCATCATCCCCCTGGTGATGGGCGGGCGCATCAAGGGCAGGGTATTCGTTGACGGCGTAGATACGCGCAGTAGTTCTGTCTACGAGCTGGGCACCAAGGTCGGCATCGTGTTCCAGGACCCCGACTCTCAATTGTGCAACCTGTATGTACAGGAAGAGGTCGGTTTCGGGCCAGCCAATCTCAAGATGCCGCGCGATGAAATCCTGCGCCGCGTTGACGAGGCTCTGGCCCAGGTTGGCGAAAGCGCGATCAAGCACAAGCTCATCTATGAGATCTCCGGCGGCGAGAAGCACCGCGTCGCCATCGCTTCAATCCTGGCCATGAATCCCAGGATCATCATACTCGACGAACCAACTGCCAACCTGGACCCGCTCGGCGCCGTGGAAGTCTTTGGCCTGATGAAGCGGCTCAACCGGGAGTTGGGCGTCACCATCGTCGTCATCGAACACAATGTAGACCCGGTGATGTGTCATGCTGACCGAGTCGTTCTGATGGAGAATGGGACCGTAGTCTACGCCGGAGAGCCCCGCCAGGTTATCCAGGAGCGCGGACGATTCGTGATGGACACCATGGGCCTGCGCATTCCGCAGGTGTGCCAGCTTGCCCTGGCCCTGGCCGACAAGGGCGTCGACCTGGAGCCCTTCCCCTTGACCGTTGCTGAAGCAGCTCAGGCCCTCACCTCTCTGACACCCTGCCTCGAGTTCCATCCTGCGCCAGCACTGCCAGACAAACCAGCCGGCGAGGCAGTGATCATGACAGAGGGATTGAGCTTTGCTTATCCCAATGGCACGCAGGCCGTGAAGGACGTCTCGCTCGAGATCCATCGCGGCGACATTGTGAGTTTCATCGGCCAAAATGGTTCTGGCAAGACAACTCTGGCCTCACTCCTGGTCGGGCTGAACAAGCCTGCTACTGGCTCGGGCACGGTCTGCGGGCTGAGCCTTAGCGCAGCCAGCATCCGCGAGCTGACCAGCCACATCGGGTACGTATTTCAGTACCCGGAGTATCAGTTCGTCGAGGACACGGTCTACAAAGAAGTGGCCTTTGGCTTGCAAGCTCAGCGGGTCCCGCCGGCTGAAATCGCCGCGCGAGTGACCAAGACCCTCAACCTGCTCGGGGTGGAAACGATGAAAGACAAACACCCCCTGCGACTCAGCATGGGCCAGAAGCGGCGGCTCAGTGTGGCCACCATGCTCATCCTGGACACAGAGATCCTCATTCTGGACGAGCCAACCACGGGCCAGGATCGCAGGAACATTGACAACATCATGGAGATCATGTGTGCAGCCAACCGCAAGGGCACGACGATCATCCTCATCACCCACGATATGAACCTGGCCGTCCGGTACTCCACGAGATTCCTCGTGATGGACCAGGGAGAGCTCGTGTTTCAGGGCTCACGCAGCGAGTTCTTTCGCCAGTTTCGTCAGATTCGCTCCAGTGTTCTGGTGCTGCCAGAGGTCTACGAGCTCGCTGACAAACTACGCGAAAACGGGCTGACTCTGGTTCCCCAAGCCTACACCGTGCGTGACTTTGTTGACGCAGTGACGCTCTGCCAGCCGGAGAGACCCTCCACTGGGGCAGCGGCAACGGGTACTGGCGGGGAGGCGGCATAGATGACGCGCTTCACCTACCTCAAAGGCGACTCGTTCTTTCACCGTATGGATCCGGTCATGAAGATGATCTGGAACGTGGCCGTGCTTCTGGCAGCAGTATTCAACTTTGACCCGCGCTATTCCGCGGTGTGGTTCGTCTACTTGCTGGCGACGGCCATGTTCCTGGCCAACATCCCCTTCCGACAATTCGTCAAGAGCCTGTCGGCTTTCCTGGTGTTTGCCTTCTTTATCGCCTTCTGGAAGACGGTGTATTATGTGGGTGAAGCCCACGAGCTGCTGGTGTGGGGCCCATTCCGCATCACTCGCGAAGGGATGTTAGAAGGGGTCTCTGTGTTCTTTCGCGTGCTGGTTATCTGCAGCCTGTCGATCGTCTTTACCCTTACCACGGATCCGAAGCGTATGGTCGACAGCCTGATTCAACTGGCCCACATCCCCTACCGCATCGGCTATGTCGCCTATGCAATGCTTCGCTTCATTCCACTCTACGAGAACGAGGCGCAGGTCATTACCAACGCCCATATGATCCGCGGCGTCGGCGAAACAGGCCAAAGCCTCAAGTCGCAGTTCAAACTCTACAGCACGCTGCTTGTCCCTCTGCTGGTGAGCGGCATCAGACGGGCTCAGGCAGCAGCCATTGCTATGGATAGCCGTGCCTTCGGTGCTTACGACACACGTACCAGCATCGAGGAGGTCAGGGTTACCAGGGCCGACGTCGCGTTTGTGGCTGTTCATGTCCTGGTCTGCATTGCGGCCTTCTGGTATTTTGTCTGGCTCGGCCACGGAATCCGATACTACGGCTGAGGCTGGACCAACGCAAAGAGAACGGAGGTTGCAGCAGCGAGACAGTTCTTGTCATTTCGCGTAGGATGCTTGGTAAGGCGGCTCGGGGCACGAACCGTTATTTAGCCCCGTTGTGATGAAAGGAGCAAGAGGCATGTCCGAACAAGCTGGCAAGAAGAGATGGCTCTCCACAATGGACTTGTTGGTTATGGCAGCAGTTGGGGTTGTCGGCGCGGTCTTTAGCTCTCGCGTTTGGCCTCTGGCGATGAACTTTGCCAGGCCGTTGTTTGTTTTCCTTGGAACACTGGGCTGGATCGGTGCCTCTGGCATCTATCTTATATGGCACGTCATCGTGGGCTGCCTGGTGGCCAAGGCGGGTACCGTCACCATCTACGGCGTCATTCAGGGTTTCGTAGAAATGCTCTTTGGCAACCCGCTCGGAGTCACAGCCGTTGTCTCCAGTAGCCTCGAAGGGCTGGGCGTCGACCTCGGCATGGGCCTTTCCCGCTGGAAGCCAGCACTGCCAACGGTGATGCTCGGTGCGGGACTCGGCAATCTCTTTGTTGGTGAGATGTACATTTTCCTCTACCACATGAACACGACGCGCTTTGTTGTCCAGGGCGGCATCACCGCCTTCATCAGCGGGGCAGTTCTGGGTGGTCTGGTCGGCTGGCTCATTGCCCAGGCACTCTACAAGACCGGCGTGGTGTCCAGGTTCGGTCTTACGGGCTACGAGGAGCTCTAGCAGGTCTATTCCTGGATGGTTCTAGGGGCAGCGATCGTCTAGCGCTGAACAATCAGCCGCATCACGTCCGTGTCCCTTGCGCCCATGTCGTACTTGTAGCGTTCGTTACCTTGCAGGAAATCGATCTTCTTGCGCCCGACCTCGATGGCATCTCGAACCAGATAGCCCAGCAGCACGATGCCCGGCGTTAGCGAGCCGTATCGGCGCAGATCAAAGCCCGAGTTGTAGACCAGCCGGTCACCACCGTAATCAAAGCAGAGGTAGCTGGCCACTGGTTCGCCATTGTACTCGAGCAGTGCCAGACGAAGCCAGTCCCTTTCCAGAGCCGCTGCTGCTGCGCTACGGAAGAAGCCTTGCATACGCTTATCCATGAACGCTTCCTTCTCAGGATGGCTCGCTTTGTGCAGGCGGAAGAAGGTCTCCAGGCCAGCCGCGAAACCAGCCGCATCGACCCACTGCCAGGCAACCTTGACCTCCTCCTCCGCCCGCCGCACCTTGCGTCGCAGTTCGTGGCGCTGCTTCTTGTCTAGCCTGACCGCCAGATACTCATCCCAGGTCGACGGGAGTTCGATTTGCGGACAAACGTCCTCTTTCGACAGATGGACCTTCCAGCCGTTCTCCTGCGCAATGGCCGGCACAGAGACTAGGGTCGGCGAAGCGGCAGGAATGCAGTTCAAGTCAAGGATCTCCCATTCAGCCGCCTCCAGAGCATCCAGAACTTGTCGCCACACCATCTGGTTGTCCTGCCCCGAAGACAGCACGTCGAGATAGTCCGAGACCTCTGTGCCGCCAATCAAATGAGCAACGCGCTTGCCGACGCTCCCGCTGACAACCAGCGGATTCTCGACACTGATGCTCGGCACGGCTGCACGCGGATCGATTTCGGCCTGCCAGAGGAAAAGCGGGGCAATTCCTG
This sequence comes from Chloroflexi bacterium ADurb.Bin180, assembly GCA_002070215.1. Lineage (NCBI taxonomy): Bacteria > Bacillati > Chloroflexota > Chloroflexi bacterium ADurb.Bin180. The sequence continues at coordinate 84,412 of MWCV01000002.1, forward strand.
TGAGCTTGCCCTGGACATCGCGGACGGTGATAATGCGCAGCTCTTTGCCCTGGCCAAAGGTCTCCCACCAGACGCGCTGCCACTCCCAGGTCAGGAACAGGCTGTTCGTTGCGCACTGAGGAAGCAGAGCTTGCCACGCTTTCTGCAGGCCATCAAACTCGCCGAGTTCATCAATTACCGAGACGCTCATCCTCTCTTGCTCCGCACTACAAATGGTGAACCCGACGCACGTTGGCAATGACGTCTTCTATCTCGACCTCGCGCTGACGAGCCGCACCAAGGGGATCGGAGATGCTCGAGTCGCCCAGCAGAACGGCGAACGTCGCGGCAACCCCGGCAGCCAGCGCCGGAAGGTTGTACCCACCCTCCAGACTCAGCACGAGGCGGCCCTCACACAGTTCCCCGGCCAGGTCCTTCACGGTGCGGGTCATGGCAGCGAAACCCGCTACCGAAACGAGCTGCATGGCCAGCGGGTCCGCCCAGTGTGCGTCGTACCCCGCAGACACCAGCACCAATTGCGGCCGATAACGGCGCGTGGCCGGCCCAATAATTTCTCGGAATACCCGCGCATAGCCTGCGTCACCCACCCCAGCCGGCAAGGGTACGTTGACCGTATATCCCTCACCACTGCCCCGGCCTGTCTCCTGCCAGTGCCCGGTTCCGGGGTAAAAGGGATAGTGGTGCACTGAGACGTACAGGACAGAAGGATCTTCGTAGAACGCATCCTGTGTCCCATTTCCATGATGCACATCCCAGTCGACGATCAGCACCCGCTCCAACCCGTAGACCTGCTGAGCGTATCGCGCCGCGATGGCCACGTTGTTGAACAGGCAGAAACCCATGGCCCGATTGGCCACCGCATGGTGGCCAGGAGGCCGCACCAGGGCGAACGCGCTTGAGCAGTGCCCCGCCATCACCGAGTCCACTGCCGACAGTACTCCGCCGACAGCACGAACCGCAGCAGCATAGGAGTACGGTCCCAGGTATGTGTCAGGGTCGAGCCACGACATGGGCCGGGCTGACGACAAGCGGAGTTGCTCAATGTACGCAGGGCGATGCACCAGACCGATCTCTGCCGGCGTTGCATCGCGTGCGGCTATCGGCACCAGTCTCGAAACCAGACCAGACGCACTCAGATTCCGTGTGATCTCATCCAGCCGACGCCGGTTCTCAGCGTGCCCTGGCTCGTCATGCTGGAGGTAGAGCGAGTCAAGCACCAGGCCGGTACTGGCTCGAGTTGGGTGGTCCGATTGCGCCATAGCACTCTGCTCCTGTTCCAAGGAGGGCCATGCCCGGGTGGTGGTCAACCCGTGAGAGGCTGCTGCTTCCTGCGGTTGGGCAGCCACAACTGACCAACCGGTTGCGGGGTCGGAGTCTCTTTCTTCTCTTCTTTCGGCTTGTGAATGGTGTAGATGCGCACCTTTTCGCTCTCGGTCTTGTTACCTGCCGAGTCGTAGCCGATCACATGTACGAGGTGCGTCTCTGTGTAGCCCGCCGTGTCCGATATCACACCAAAGCCCGAAGTGAGGACTGCAGTTCTGGTGATCACATGCATATCGGTAATGGAACGCGTAATGGTAATCACCCGCCCGTCAAACCACGTCTGGGCCTCGATGTACAGGTCGCCAGTAGTTATGACGGCGGTGCTGCTGATCACCAGAGGATCAACGCTCAGGGCCGGGAGTGTATTCGTCAGAGCAATAGTCCATTTCTTGGTGAACGGGGCAACAGTACTGTATCCGATCTGCTGACCGTCCAGGAAGAACTCGACCCGGTCCATTGAGTAGTTATCGACCGCGTCCACCTGGATGTTGACCCACTCATCGCTCTCCAGAGTGTACACCGCGTTCTCGAGGGGATGAATGATCTCCACTTTCGGCGCGGTGTTGTCGACAATGGCTTGTACACGCGAGGACCGATAGTTGCCGCTTCCTTCAACTACTACTAGCTCCAGCGTGTAGAGACCATCCTTGAGCTGACTCACATCCCAGTATTCCAGGATATTGTTGTCCACGCGGTCATAGTGGTCCCCGCCAATAGGAACCCACGCTGAGGGCGACATTCCCGACCCATAGCGGACCTGGTAGAGCCGAAAGTCGCCCGGACGCGCGTTGCCCCAGATGGGCACCACGCCCGTTACCTGCGAGTACAGCGCAGGCCGGGTGATCGCTATGTCGGCCGTCGTAGCGCTCGGGCCGTGCAAGTCGCAATACTCGGTCGGAGGTTGCGGGATCTGGCTTTCACGCACCCAATCGCTCGCCTCGGCAGGATAGACCTCGAATACCTGCTCCACCGTCGTCTCGGGCGGGCAGAAGGCCGTGGCCCTCTTGCCAGACACCTGACAGATTCTGACCGGCACGTGCACATCGTCCGACTTGGTTGGTGCGTTGCCCTGGATAAAGATATCCTTCACCTTGCGCGGCGAGTACTGTGTCGGCAGCAGACCAGAGGTTGCGTCCACTTCGACACGCTCCAGGCCATCTGGCGGCACGAACTTGGACGCCGGCACCCGCTGCAGCAGCCAGTCCATGACCCCGCGCCAGATCGGTCCCGCACCACGGCTACCTGGCATGTTCTCCATCGCCGTGTTGTCGCTATTGCCAACCCACACACCAACCACCAGTCGATTCGTATACCCAATAGTCCAGGCGTCGCGATAGTCGTTTGTGCTACCCGTCTTGACCGCCACGTCGGGCCCCATCTGGATCGGACTGTCCCAGGCAAAGGTCAACGTACGGGCGCGGCTGTCCGAGAGCACGTCGGTGATGAGATAGGCCAGTTGAGGACGCAGCACCTCGGTGCGCTGTGGCTCATCGTGCTCATAGACGACTTGCCCCTGCGAATCCTCGATTCGTAGTATGGACACGGGATTCAGCGTTCGGAAGCCGGGCTTGAGCTGGCCCGTCGCCACAGGCTCGCCCACCATCTGTCCCTGATTGGCAAAGACACTGTAGGCATAGGCCAGGTCGAGCAGCGTGACCTCACCGCCGCCAAGAGTCAGGCTCAGCCCGTAGAACGGGCGGGTCAGAGTGTTGATGCCCATGCGGTGCGCCGTCTCAAGCACATTCTTCACGCCGACCTGATAAAGCATGGCTACCGCTGGAACATTGAGCGAGTTGCCGAGGGCCGTTCTCAACGAAACCGGGCCGCGGAACTTGCGGTCGTTGTTCTCCGGCACATAGGGCGGGTTGGGATCATCGGGGAAACTGGTGCGAACATCCATCACCATCGAGGCCGGCGAATAGCCCTGCGCGAAAGCCGTGACATAGGTGAAGGGTTTGAACGACGAGCCAGGCTGCCGCTCGGAGGTAGCCACATTGACCTGTCCGGAGATCTTGGAGTCAAAGTAGTTCAGACTGCCAACCATGCACAGGATCTCGCCAGTCTGCGCGTCGATCACCACTACGGCGGCGTTGTGAACCTTGTGTTTCTCGCTCACCGTGGCGATATGCTCTCGTGCGATCCGCTCCGCTTCATTCTGCAGCTCCAGGTCCAGCGAGGTGATAACCTTGAGCCCTCCGCGGTACACGGCGTCCAGGCCAAAGCGGTCCTCAAGCTGCTTGCGCACGTACATCACCCAGTGCGGTGCCACAATCTCGTAGGGCTTGGAGACAATGGTCAGCTTTTCCTGCTTGGCGTTCCAGGCTTCCTCTGCCGTGATGTAGCCTTGCAGGTACATCTGATCGAGAACGATCGCCTGGCGGGCCTTGGCCGCCTCCAGGTCATCGATGGGGTTCAGTGACGGCGCGTTGGGCAGGTGAGCGAGCATGGCTGACTCGGCCAGGTCGAGCTCCCACACATGCTTTCCAAAGTAAAACTCGGAAGCCGCCTCCACGCCATTGGGAAAACCGTAAGACACCAGGTTCAGGTACCACTCGAGAATGCGGTCCTTGCCCTCAACACCGGGGAACCTTCGGCTCAGCTCAAAGGCCAGGATGACCTCTTTGATCTTGCGGTCATAGCTGCGTGTGTAGCGCTCTTCGGAAGTCATCACCACGTTGCGTACGAGCTGTTGTGCAATCGAGCTCCCGCCCTGCACTGGCAACCCGCGCAGGTTGTTGATGAACGAACGGAATAATCCACTGATGTTGATCCCGTAGGGGTTCTCATAGAACGAGCGGTCTTCCAGCGCGATGGTCGCGTAGCGCAAGTACTCGGGGATTTGATGCAGGGGCACAACAGTTCGTGCCCCCTCTTCAGGGGGCACGATTTCGTACAAGAGCTTTTCGCCAGTTCGGTCATAGACCTTGGTGCTCTTGAATGAGGACATCGCGGTCTTACCGAACTCCTCGGCCGATGGCAATTGCTGGCTGTAGTAAGCGTACACCGCGAACGCGCCGCCGGCGCCCGCGGCGACCAGCAACACACCGCTGAGCATCAGGCCCAGCAGCAGAACGCTCAGCCACTGAAAGACCGGGCGGGGCTTTTTTTGCTGCAACTGACGCAGCTTGTACGCTTTCCAGGAATTCATCTAGATCAGGCGTGCTCCCGCGCTATTCCTCAGCGGGAGTTTCCTGAGCTTCGCCAGGAGCCTCCAGTGTAGGGTCTGCTGCCTCAGCACCGCCAAGGCCAAGTGTCATGTCAACTGGCTCCTCGAGCTCGGCTCCGGGCTCGGCCTCAGCACCCTCAGCCTCCGGCGCTACTTCAAAGGCGTCCAGAGGAGAACGCATGCTCCTGGCCAGGGCTGCCGCTTCCAGCAGGGCTCTGCGCTTCTCCTGGCGTCGGCGGAATCCCGTACCCGCCGGGATCAGCTTGCCAATGATCACGCTCTCCTTCAGACCATGCAGGTCGTCGCGCTTGCCTTCGATGGCGGCGTTCGACAGCACACTGATGGTGTGCTGGAAGGAGGCCGCGGACAGGAAGCTCTCGGTGTTCAGAGCTGCTTTGGTGATGCCGAGCAAGACGGGCTGAGCCGTGGCGGGCTCACCGCCTTCGGCCATCACTTCGTCGTTGATGGCTTCAAAGTCCAACTTGTCCACCAGGTCCCCTGGCAGCAAGTGAGTATCACCCGAGCTGGTCACGCGCACACGGCGTAGCATCTGACGGATGATCACTTCGATATGCTTATCGTGGATCGTCACACCCTGAGTGCGGTAGACCAACTGGATCTCTTCCAACAGGTACTGTTGTACCGCCTCGATACCCAGGATATCCAGAATCTCGTGCGGGTTCAGGGCGCCTTCGGTCAGCCTGTCACCGGCGGACACGCGCTTCCCTTCTTCTACCCGCAGTCTGGCCGCAGCCGGGATTTCGTTCTCGCGCTCGTCGCGTTCCTCGTGACACACGATAATGTCGCGGTCTTCGATGACCACCTTGCCAGCCGCCTCAGCGTACAGTTCCTTGTCGCCGCGCTTGGCCAGCACGTCACCGACTTGGACCTCGGCACCGTCCTCGACCATCACCTTGTAGTTGCGCGGCACAGTGCACGGGAAGCGCTCAATCTCGCTGGACTCGACGCGGATGATACGCACTTCTCCCTGTTGCAGGATGTGCACCACGCCGCTGATAGCAGCGATCACCGCCTGGCCTTTGGGATTGCGCGCTTCGAACAGCTCTTGCACGCGCGGCAGACCCTGGGTGATGTCCTCTGTTCCGGCCACACCACCCGTGTGGAAGGTCCGCAGTGTCAACTGCGTGCCAGGCTCGCCGATTGACTGGGCGGCGATGATGCCCACCGCCTCGCCAACCTGCACTCGTTCGCGGCGCGCCAGATCACGCCCGTAGCAGGTCGCACAGATTCCGTGGCGCAACTGACACGTGAGAGGCGAGCGAACGCGCGCGTTCTCAACGCCCGCCTCCTCGATCAAAGCCACCTTCTCTTCATCAATCAGCTCGCCCGGAGCGACGATCGTTTCGCCCGTCTTGGGGTTGACGATGACACCGGCGGCATAACGGCCGAGCAGTCGGTCACCAAACGGATCGTCGATGATCTCGCTGCGTGAGCGCTCTATCCAGATTCCTTCCTTGGTACCGCAGTCTTCGGTGTTGATAATGACGTCCTGTGAAACGTCCACCAGACGGCGGGTAAGGTACCCGGCGTCTGCCGTGCGCAGGGCCGTATCAGCTAGGCCCTTGCGAGCGCCGTGTGTGGAGATAAAGTACTCCAGAGCGTTCAGCCCCTCACGGAAGTTGGACTTGATGGGCAGCGCGATGATGCGGCCCGATGGGTCAGCCATGAGACCGCGCATACCAGCCAACTGACGGATCGGCTGCAGGCCGCCCTTGGTTGCGCCAGATGTGGCCATGATGCCCAGCGAGCCACTGGCGTCGAGCTCATGAGATAGCGCCCTGGTGATCTGTTCAGTGGCCTCGGTCCACAACTCGACCGTCTTGACGTACTGCTCGTTCTCCGTGATGAGACCGCGGCGGTACTGCCGCTCAACCTCAGTCACGTCATTCGCGACTCGCTCCAGGATCGCCGGCTTGTCCGAGGGCATGGTCAGGTCCTCGATGGCCACAGTGATGCCCGAGCGGGTAGCGTAGGCAAAACCGATTTGCTTGATGTCATCCACCAGAACGGCCGTCTTGGCCGGACCCAACTCCTGGTACGACCGCCCGACAAGCGCCTTGAGGCGTCCCTTGTCCAACACCTCATTCAAGAAGCGCAGTTCCTGTGGCAGGATGTCGTTGAAGAGCACTCGTCCCACGGTGGTGTCGATCATCTTGATCTTGCGGCGAGGTCCTGGTTTGGCAAAGAACTTGATCTTGGCATGCAGATCAACCTTGCCCAGACTGTAAGCCAGTTGGACCTCGTCATAGTCGGAAAAGACTTTCCCCTCGCCTTTGCGGCCATCTTGTTCCATGGTCAGGTAGTAACAACCGAGCACCATGTCCTTGGTCGGGCCAACGATAGGTTCGCCATTGGCCGGCAGCAGGAGGTTGTTCTTGGACAGCATCAGTTCACGTGCCTCGACGACTGACGAGTCCGACAGAGGAACGTGGACAGCCATCTGGTCGCCGTCAAAGTCGGCGTTGAATGCCGCACAGACCAGAGGATGAATCTGGATGGCGTTGCCTTCGACCAGCATCGGCTCAAAGGCCTGAATGCCCAGGCGGTGCAGCGTTGGCGCACGGTTCAGCAGAACGGGACGGGTCTTGATGAGCTCCTCGAGCACTTCCCAAACTTCTGGTGCTTCGCGCTCGATAAGTCTCTTGGCACCCTTGATGTTGATGGCGTGGTTGTATTCGACCAGCTTTTGCATCACGAACGGTCGGAACAGCTCCAGGGCCATACGTTTTGGCAGACCGCACTGGTGGAGTTTGAGTTCCGGGCCAACCACGATCACAGAACGCCCCGAATAGTCCACTCTCTTGCCAAGCAGGTTGCGGCGGAACCGCCCCTGCTTGCCCTTGAGCATATCAGACAGGGACTTGAGCTGGCGGCTGCCACGCAGCGAAATCGCTTTGCCGCGGCGGCTGTTGTCGATGAGCGAATCGACTGCCTCTTGCAGCATGCGCATTTCGTTGCGCACGATGACTTCTGGCGCCTGAAGTTTGATGAGATGCTTCAGACGGTTGTTGCGGTTCACGACACGCCGATAGAGGTCGTTGAGGTCCGACGTGGCGAAGCGGCCGCCGTCGAGCTGCACCATAGGGCGCAGATCCGGCGGGATCACCGGCAGTACGGTCAGGATCATCCATTCCGGTCGGTTGTTCGAGCCGCGCAACGCCTCGACGACGCGCAGTCGCTTTGCGGCCTTCTTCCGACGCTGCTTCGACTTGGAAAGTCGAATCTCGTGCCGGAGCTTGAGGGCCAGAGCTTCGAGGTCAATGGACTTGACGATGTCGAAAATCGCCTGGGCGCCCATCGCGGCGCGAAACACGCGCGGCCACTTTTCTTCCAGCTCGCGATGTCGGCTTTCGTTGATCAGTTGGCGCACCCGCAGGTTGCGCAGCTCATCACGCTCTTCATCGATCTGCGCTTCCTTTGCCTCGAGCTTGTCCTCGATGCCGGAATGCAGCTCCTCGCGTCGGTCAGCGAGCTTTTGATTCAAGAACTCTTGTCGCGCCTCGACCACCGCCAGGGCCGCGTCCTTGTCACTCTGCAACGCAGCCTCGATTGCACTTAGCTGCTTCTGAACCAGCTCGTTCAGATAGGTAAAGGCCTCGCGTGTGACCGGCTCGCCCTTGGGCACGATGACTTCATTCGCGGGCTCAAAGACTATGTCTGCCCGTGACGTCTTGGTCTTGTGCGATTCGAGCTGCTTCTGCACCACCGCAGCCTTGCCCATCAGCTCCTCGGTTGCAGTAGTGAGCTTTTCTTCGAACTCGGCGTTCAGGCTGTCATGCTGCTCAGCAAGCTGCTTCAGCTCATCGGCAAAGGTGGCTTCGAGCGCGCGCACACCTTCCTCGACAGTCTGGTTGAGTCGGGTGGTCTCGCGGCTCAGCTCCTCGTCGAGACGGTGCAGGGCTTTCTGGCGGGCATCCTCATCGATTTCGGTAATAATGTACTGCGCAAAGTAGAGTACCCTGTCCAGGTTGCGCTGCGAGATGTTCAGAATCAGCCCAAGGTAACTCGGCGAGCGTCTGGTGTACCAGATGTGGGCGATCGGGGCGGCCAGCTCAATGTGCCCCATTCGCTCTCGCCGCACCCGCGAGTGCGTTACCTCGACGCCGCACTTTTCGCAGACCATGCCTCGGTAGCGGATCTTTTTGTACTTGCCGCAGTAGCACTGCCAGTCTTTGGTCGGTCCAAAGATGGCCTCGCAGAACAGGCCATCCTTTTCCGGGCGGAGACGGCGATAGTTGATCGTTTCCGGCTTGAGTACTTCGCCATAAGACCACTCGCGGATGTGCTCTGGAGAGGCCAGGCTGATCCGTACGGCGTCAATGTCTCGTATTTCCACTCGCGTTCCTCCTACGGACAGCAAAAAAGCTCGGGTTTCCTCCGTCCGCTGAACCGCCTCGCCTCATCCGTGGCGTCATAGACCGGAGACAAAAACCGAGACCTTTCTCGCTGCTATCTAGGGATTACGATCGACACATCTCGTTGAATGCTGGGGACGCTGAACTTGTGGCAGGCTCCCATTGTGCCTCCTAGTCCTCCCAGATCCCCCGAGAGGCTGCTAGCCAAGCTAGCCATTCTATAGCATTCTGGCCCGGCTGTCAAATCATAGCGACAGGGCCGGGCAGATGTCCCCTCCGTGAGTGATCACCAGCACCTTGGCATCGCGACCCTGGCGAGCCAAGGCCCTGTCCAGTCCTTCTTGAACCGTGTTGGCCCGCGAATGCCCAACGACGGCAAGCTGAGCATCGCTCATGCAGGTACAAACACTCACCCAGGCCAGTTCGTTGATCCGCGCCGCAACCACAGCCGTATTGACACCCGCCAGGTCGGACAGACCCATCTCCCTGGCCCGCAATCGCATCTCGCGCGAAGGCATCCCGGCCAACGCGGCTATGGTGCGTTCATGCTCAAGTTCGCCGGCAATGCCCTCCGGGCAGGGAGACGCCAAGACAATATCGCCGCCGCGCTTGACGATCAGCTCTGCCGCAAACAACCCCTTGATCCCCTGCCAGTAGTCGATATCCGAGGGATAGGAGCTCACCACAACGATGTCGGCCAGGGCACGCACCGGGCGCACCCAGATCGGCCGCGCCAGTTCCACACTCCTGCGGTGTGCCGCCAGCGAATCGCCAGCGACGATGTGCACAAACTCGCTGCGTCGGTTCAACACGCAACACACGGCCATGTCCAGTCTTACCGAGCGCACGATCTGCTCGATTTCCAACCTCAATGGGTTGTCCAACCGACCCAGATGCGGCATAGGGCTCATCATGCACAGGGCATGAGTGTGATTCGTCGTATCCTCACCGCTGACGCCCGGCTGAATCATCTTGGCCCCACCAGCCCAGCCGGCCAGGCAGTGCGGCACGGTCGTGCCGATGGAAATGACCAAATCCGACTCGACCAGCAGCCGATTGACCTTGATCGGCGTACCGTTCACAGTCCTGCCCAGATCGACCAGGGTCTCGGCGTCCGACCAGCGGTGGTTGATTACCTCATATCGGTGGGCTACCTCTGCTCCAACCTTGCGCACAGTCTCTTCCTGGGTCAGCGGACGGTGCGTGCCGGTGGCAATCAGGAAACGTACCTGCAGGGCGTTTCGTTCCACCTCCAGCTCTTCCAGCAGCGCGGGCAGCACCTGATACACCGGCGTGGGCCTGGTGTTGTCATCAACCAGCACCAGGACCCGCTGTCCTGCCCTGACCAGGTCGCGCAGGGGCGGTTTGCCCACTGGCGAACGCAGTGCCTGGCGCATCGTCACGGCGGGGTTCCGCACGCCAGCAGCATCGCCCGGCTCCAGCACGTCGAGCAGGTTCCGGCGTGGCACGCTGAGTGACACCATCTCACTGCCGTAGGGTAGCTTGATGATTGCGTTCTCTTCCACCAGCTCTCCATTCACACGTTTTGGCGGCGTTTCCGTGAGCGGCAATTGCGCGCCGTAGAGACAGATGCTATCATACGCAGGAGATGATGCGCTCCATCCGCCCCAGCATACGCCTGGAGAGGGTTGCTTGCCTGTCGCGGCTTCTGGTCAGCGGCCTGCTGCTTTGCCTCTGTCTCGGCTGCGCGGCAGTCGGCCGACCCACTCCAACCCCCTATCCGACGTACACACCGCGGCCCACTTACACCTACTACCCAACTCTTTCGCCCAACCCCACAGCCACACCGGCCAGTCTACCGCCCCGCGAGGGCTGGGAAAGGGCGCGGGTTCTCCGCGTGACGGACGGCGACACCATCGATGTTGTGATTGGCGACAGGACATTCACCGTCCGCTACATCGGAGTGGATGCGCCAGAGATCAACGCCCCATGCTATTCCGAGGCGACCCAGTTCAATTCCTACCTGGTGCAGAGCCAGGGGCGAATTGTGTACCTGGAGCGCGACACCAGAGAGACCGATGTCTACGACCGGCTGCTGCGCTATGTCTGGCTCATTGGCCCGGACAAGTACGTCATGGTGAACGCCGAGCTGGTCACCATGGGCTATGCCCTGGCCAAGGCCTATCCTCCCGACACCAAGTACCAGCCCTACCTCACCCAGGCGCAGGAGCAGGCCCGCCAGAACGGCTTGACAACCTGTCTCATTACTCCAACCCCTTCGCCGACCGCCACACCCGTTCCCAGTCCAACCCAGGCCACCGCAACTCCCAGGCCGCGCACCCCTACTTCCACTCCTGCTCCTGCCACCGATTGCCCACAGGGCTGCGTTTCACCGCCACCTGGTTGCACGATCAAGGGCAACATCAACTCCAGTGGCGTCAAGATCTACCACATGCCTGGCCAACGCTACTACGAGCAGACGGTCATCGACCCCAGCAGAGGCGAGCGCTGGTTCTGCACCGAACAGGAAGCCGAAGCCAACGGCTGGCGCAAGAGCAAGCAGTAGACTAGCGCCAATCGCGAACGAGCTGCACCAGCAGTCGCACCCCAAAGCCCGTCGCACCTCGCGGCTGTAGTGCCGTCTCCTTCTCAGCGCCCGACACTCCGGCGATGTCCAGGTGCACCCAGGGCGTATCTCCGGCAAACTTGCTCAGCAGGAGTGCTGCGGTGATCGCCCCCGCAGGCCGACCGCCCGTGTTCTTCATGTCCGCAACGTCGCTCTTGATCTGCTCAGCGTACTCGGGCCAGAGCGGCATGCGCCACACTTTTTCACCGCTCTCTCGTGAAGCTGATTCAACCCGCGATGCCAGGTCATCGTTGTTGGCGAAAAGGCCGGCACCCACATTCCCCAGGGCAACGACGCAGGCACCCGTCAGAGTTGCCAGGTCAATCATTGCCGCTGGCTTAAAGCGCTGCCCGTATCCCAGCGCGTCGGCCAGGATCAGGCGTCCCTCGGCGTCAGTGCTGATGACCTCGATGGTCTTGCCAGTGATGCTGGTCAGCACATCGCCGGGCTTGTAGGCCGTTCCGCTGGGCAGGTTTTCCGTCGCCGGAAGCAAGCCAATCACCCGCCTCGGCAGCCCCAGGGCAGCAATAGCTTTTACCGCAGCCAGCACCGCCGCGGCACCGGCCATATCGCCCTTCATCATCTCCATACCCTGGTCGGGTTTCAGTGAGATGCCGCCACTGTCAAAAGTGATGCCTTTTCCCACCAGCACCAACGGCGCGCCCGCCTTCCCTTTGGGCTTGTATTCCACCACGATGAACCGCGCTTCCTGGGCGCTGCCCTGGGCCACACCGAGCAAGGCTCCCATTCCCAGCCGGCGCATCTCCTCCGGACCAAGGACTTGACAGCGCAGGCCACTCTCACGCGCCATCTGGCGCGCCTGCTCGGCCAATGCGCTGGGAGTAATGTAGTTGGCCGGCTCGTTGGCCAGGTCTCTGGCCCAGTTCACCGCGGAGGCAACGGCCTGCCCAGCACGGATTCCGGCCTCGGCTGCGGCCCTGGCCTTGCTGCCGTCCAGCAGAACCAGCACTTTCTCCAAGGGTTTGGTCTCGTGCGGCTCTTTTTCGGTGCGGTGGAGGTCGGTGCGATAGCTGGCCAGGATGGCGCCCTCGGCCAACGCTTGAGCAGCTGCTTCGACCTTGAGCCTGTTTCCATCTTCCGGGACCGCCGTCGTATAGCTGGTCACCCCGATGGAGACGGCCTTGCGCGCCGCTGCGGCCGACGCCAGCCGAACGCGCTCTGTGTCCAGTTCAGCGCGCTTCCCCAGCCCGACCAGCAGAACGCGCTTGACCTTGTTGGCACCGGGGTATACGACTGACGTTTCCCCCTTGGTACCCCGAAAATCACCCCAGGAAAGCAGGTCAGTAATCCTGCCGCCAAGCGCCGAGTCGAGTGCCGCCGCCACGGTTAGCTCCTTCTCCTCCTCGAACAGACCCACCACTGCCAACTCGGAACCTTCTTTCGCAATCGAGCCGATCTTTGCTTCGATGAGCATTCATCACCCCTCTACTTGATTTTCGTTGGCCTTAGCTCAAACAGATGACCGCTCCGGCCACGGAACTAACGATCAGCAACTGTCCCAGCACATACGTGGTCCAGATAACATCGTTCACACCGGGCCAATCATGCCCTTGAACTTGCCAGTTACCAAGAGCGAGGTCCGAAATCACAAACAGAGCTGCCCCGAGGCCTGCTGCAGCGAGGCGAGTCGCCAACACGGACAGATTCAGTGCCAGGCTCGTCATCACCGCAATCACCAGCGCATAGCCCAGGCTGCCCAGATTGATCACTTTGCTGCCACCCGGTTTGCGGATGTAGTGGTTCCAGGCCCACAGCACAAACACACCCAACGGCACCAGCCAGAGTAGCAAGTACCGACACCCGTCGGAGGTCAGTTGCAGGGACAGGAAGCAGAATGCTCCCGAGTAGAGCAGATGGCCAATCCCGAATGCCGCCATTCCGCAAACCAGCCGATTGGGCACTCGCACCAGCCGCGCCATAATCAGGTCACCCACGAAACCGCACAGCATGCCGAGGAAGATCAAGGCGGCGTATAGCTCGGCCGCATGGTCCCAGGCTCCCAGAACCAGGTGAATCAGCGCAGAGATGACCAGGATGCCCGACAGGCCGATACGCAGGGCGCGGGGAAGCCGACCGGTGCGCTCTTCATTCGGCTTGCCCACGAGCAGACCACCGGCAAGTCCGGCCAGAACAAGCGCCGCCAGGACATACACTATGCGAGCTGTACCCGCCTCACAGGTAAGTGTTAGCATAGCTGACTAGAGCAGACTCACGGGATCTACGTCCACTTGCCACCCCTCCGGAAAGTCTCCACTCTCAAGAATACTGGCCGGGCGGGCACCGCGCAGGACAATCTGCCAGCGATAGCGGCCGCGGATACGCTCGAGAAAGCATGGCGCCGGGCCAATCACATCCACATCCGGCACCCCTTGACGTGCAATTCGGTCTCGGAGTTGATCGGCCAATCGTTTGGTTTCTGCAGCACATCTGTCCACGTTCGCATGGACAAACAGCAAGCGCACCAGTTGGCCATAAGGAGGATAGCCTTGCTGGCGACGGAACTCGAGCTCTTCGTGGTAAAAGGCCTCATAATCGTGCCGGCTCGCTGCCTGAATGGCATAGTTGTCTGGAGCATAAGTCTGCACGATCACCCTTCCGCCCAGTGAGCTCCTTCCCGCTCGTCCTGCCACCTGAGTCAAAAGCTGGAACGTTCTCTCCCCCGCCCTCAGGTCTGGCAGGTGCAGGGCGGTATCGGCGGTCACTACGCCCACCAGCGTCACCAGCGGCAGATCGAGGCCCTTGGCGATCATCTGCGTTCCGATGAGCACATCGGCCTTGTGAGCCACGAACTGATCCAGAATCCCCTCGTGGGCATCCTTCCCGCCAGTAACGTCCCGATCCCAGCGCAGGATGCGCGCCTGGGGGAACAGCTCCCGTACGAGCTGCGCTACCTTTTCGGTTCCGATGCCAAAGTAGCGAATCCGTTCGCTATCGCAACGGGGACAGCGCGATGGCGCAGGAACCCTGAGGTTGCAGTGATGACACAACAGAGCGTTCGTGTCACCATGATGGGTCAGCACCGCGCTGCAGCGCGGACATTGGACAACGTAGCCGCAGTCGCGACAGAGCACAAAGCTCGCTGTTCCGCGTCGGTTCAAGAAAAGAATGACCTGCTGCCTGGCCGCCAGCGTTGCTGCCATCGCGCGTTGCAGCGAGCGACTGAATGGGCTGCGGTTTCCGGCCCGAAGCTCGGCTCTCAGGTCAACCACCTCGACTGGCGGCAGGCCTGTCTCGCGCGGTGCCGCAGGCGCGCCGACGTGCTCGCTCTCTCCGCTGACAGGCATCGTACCTGCCCCCGCGGGACGGATCATGGGCTCGTGCCCTACCACACGATGGGGCAGACGCAGCAGCTTGAACTCGCCCCTCTCGGCACGGTAGTAGGAGGTGACGTCAGGCGTCGCTGTACCGAGGACCACCGTTGCTCCCGTCAGTTCGCCCAGCTTGATCGCCACATCCCTGGCGTGGTAGCAGGGCATCTCTTGCTGTTTGTAGGTCCATTCGTGTTCCTCATCCACTACCACCAACTTGGGGCGCAGCAGGGGGGCAAAGAGAGCCGAACGGGGCCCGATGACCACATCGGCTTCTCCTGCCCTGATGCGCCTCCATTCGTCGTAGCGTTCTCCAACCGCCAGCCGGCTGTGAAGCACGGCCAGGCGTTGACCAAATCGTGCGGCAAAGCGGCGAATGGTTTGTGGTGTCAGCGAGATCTCCGGAACGAGCACGATTCCCTGCCCGCCTGCGGCCAGCACCTGCTCCAGCGCCCTCAGGTAGAGCTCGGTCTTGCCGCTTCCGGTAACACCGTGCAAGAGAAAAACGGTCGAATCGACCCTCTGCAGCGCCTGATCGATCTCGTGCCAGGCGGCTTCCTGGTCGGCGGTGAACTCGGGCCTCACCGAAGAAGCAAAGGCTCGCCCGGCCAACGGGTCGCGTCGGATCTCGCGCTCTTCCAGTCGGACCAGGCCACGCTTCGCCAGCGCGCGGACCGCTGTCGCCGGATTTCCCGTGGCCTTGCTCAGGTCGCCCAGCGCCACCTGCACTGGGTAACCAGCGCTCGAGCCCAGCTCAAGCAGGTACGCCAGCAACCGTTTCTGTTGTGGTGCTTTCTCAAGCGCGGCGACGGCCTCGGGCTGAGGGGGCGCCTCGAGGCTGACCACTCGCTCCAGCTTGGGCTTGACTCCGGCCCTGCCAGCCAGGGGCTCTTTCCGCAGCAATCCCCGACGCACCAATCGGTCGACCCAGGCTCGCACGTCACCTGGCGCAAACCTTGCCGCAAGATGAGTGAGACGCGACGGTCCACGGCTACGAAGATAGTCTACCAGCCCCTGTTCGCCTGCACTCAGCGCTACTTCTGCGGTGGCCTCGTCGAGCAGGCTCACGCTCCACTCAGGCGTCCAGCTCAGCTCACGGGGAAACATGCTCCACGCCACACGATGCAGAGGGGTTCGGTAGTAGCCGGCGATCCAGCGCATCAGTGCCAGTTGGTAGGGCCTGAGCACCGGCTCAGGATCGATGAGCGCGAGCAGGGGTTTCGTTCGCTCAACAGGAGAAGATTCCGCCCGGCCCAGTACGATTCCAGGCAGCTCTCGTCGGCCGAAGGGAACCCACACCAGGTGCCCCGGCAGGACCTCCATTCCCTCCGGGATCTCATAGTGGAATCCTTGGAGGTGGGGGGACTGGTCAACCTCAGAGGCCGCCACCTCTCCCGTTCTCGCAGTGCTGCCACCGGGAGAGTGTACTACCACCTGGGCAAATTGCATCCCTGCTGCCACGGTCATCACGACTCTGTTCTTACAACGTGGTTACGATCGCATCAGAGCCGCTGCCGCGTAGCCCACCACGGAGCTCCGGTCGCCGGTGACATCGCCCGAGTTCATGTACTTGAGCAGCACTGCCCGGTCCGCTTTGAGCCTGAGGGCGGCGATCATCACCGCCATTACCGGGCCGGCGCCGCAGGCCTCGCCGCGGTCTGTTTCCACCGCATGAGCCAGCCCCTCAGCGTCGAGGGCCACGATATGCCTGACGATCTCCTGATCCAGGTGAACCGCGGCCTCGTAGCGATGAAAATGCGATAGGTCCGTGCTGGCGATCAGCAGCACCGGCTCGGTTCCAATCACCTCCGCCAGGGCCACACCCAGCTCAGCCGCCGACTGCTTGTCCTGGTTACCCATCATGATCGGCGTCAGGCTGAACTCTCCCAGAGTGTGCTGCAGGAAGGGCAGTTGGATCTCCAGCGAGTGCTCCATATCCTCGCCGACGCTGTTGATCCGCTGTCGTACTGACAGAGCTTGCACCATCTCACGGTTCACGGGAACCAGCCCCAGCGGCGTCTCATAGTACGCCTTGTCTGTGACGGCCAGGGTGCCCACGTACATTCGATGGACCGGCGAAACCACAACCACCCGCTTGAACTGGCGTCCCTTCAACTGGGCGTAAGCGTACGCTGCCACCTGACCCGAATACATGTACCCCGCGTGGGGGACAATCAAACCAACCAGCTCACCCTGCAGCGGCTCTGTGTCTACTGCGGCCATAAAGCCATCCATCATGGCTCGCAGCTGCCGCGGTTCACCGGGATACCATTGACCGGCAATCACCGAATGGCGTATGGTGCGTGCGTCGGGCATCAGCTCTTCTCCTCTGCTCACAACCGGACGACTCGCGGCCGGGTGCGACACCTCTCGGCGCGGATGATGGCAACCACGTCCTCGGCTGCGTGGTCCAGTTCACCCTCTCGATTCACCACCACATAGTCGAACTCGGGGATACGGCGCATCTCTTCGCGCATGGTGGCCAGCCGCCTCTCCAGCGCGGCAGGATCCTCTGTCTTGCGACGCTGCAGCCGATTCAACCATTCCTGCTCCGAACCGGCCACCAGAAAGACAAGTATGGCATCTGGCAGCAGCGCTTTGATGGTTGCCGCCCCCTGTACGTCCACTCGCATGATCACATCCTGACCGCTGGCCAACGCCCGCCGGGCATGCTCTCTCGGCACTCCTTTGTGCTCGCCGTACACGAGCGCATGCTCCAGCAGTTCTCCCCTCCGCTCCAGATCAAGGAACTCTTCGTCACTGAGAAAATAATAGTCCTTGCCGTTCTGTTCGCCTTTGCGGGGCTTGCGCGTTGTGGCGGTCACCACAAAATGGAAAGGATAGCCCAGTTCTTTGAGCCGCTGAACCAGGGCATCCTTTCCCACCCCAGACGGTCCGGAAATGACCACCAGCATAGGGTTCTGCTGAGGTGTGCCATAGAAGCCGATGGGCGCGGCTGTCGAACTGCTCTTCTGGGGAGTGTCTGTCATGTGTTATAATCCTGCTGGTCAGTCACTACCAAGATGGGAATTGGTCTGCTATGCCTATTTACGAATACCGCTGTCAAAAATGCCACCGCCGCGTGACCATCTTTTACCGCAGCTTTGCTGAACTGGAGCGATCTCACCCGGTCTGCAGTCACTGCGGCCACGATCAGCTCGAGCGCCTGGTATCCTGCGTGGCCACCCTCAAGTCGGAGGACGCGCGGCTCGACAGCCTGGCCGATCCCACTGCTATGGGTGACCTGGACGAGAGCGATCCCAAGAGCATTGGCCGCTGGATGAAAAAGATGTCTTCCGAGTCCGGCGAAGACCTGGGCGATGAGTTCCGAGAGGTCGTGGACCGTCTCGAATCAGGCCAGGCTCCGGAGGACATCGAATCGGCGATGCCGGGCCTCGCGCCTCCTTCGGCCGAGGACGCTGTCTAGTACTTTTCGCTTCTCGTCACATCCAGGACGAACACGGTAGCCCCGCCCACCTGAACCTCGACCGGACGGGGAATGTAGAACTCGCCTGCCTCCGCGACAGGCGGCAGAGGACTCACCATCTGCGTCCTGGCATGGCAGTTCTCCTGGATGACATCCAGTACCGGATCTACCTGGTCCTCAGCGGCTCCAATCAGCACCGTAGCGTTTCCCTCGCGCAGAAAGCCCCCTGTGGTGCTGATGAGGGTGCACCTGTGCCCCTTTTGCTCCAGCACACGGATGAGAGCTTCAGCATCGTCACTGTGTACGATGCCGACTATCAGTTTCATCTAGCCGACCTCCTCTCCGGTATCCCGCGGTTGGCACCCTTTTGCCAGCAATCCTTTGATCTTGCGCCGGATAGAACGCTGCAACACCTCAACCGGCAACGTGGCATCCAGGACAAACCAGCGCTCTGGCTCAGCCGCCGCCATAGCCAGATAGCCCTCTCTGGCACGGCGATGAAACTCGACCTCCTTCTGATCCATCCGGTTCCACTCGCCCTGGCCTGCCTGGTAACCACGGGCCTTACGGCGCAGCCCCTCCTCCACCTCAATGTCAAGGTAGATGACCAGGTCCGGGCGAATCCCCCCCGTCGCAAAGGCAGTAATAGCCTTGAGCTTGTCCAGGTCGAATCTGTGTCCATAACCCTGGTAGGCCATGGTTGACTCAGCAAAACGGTCGCACAACACCATCTTACCACTGCGCAGCGCGGGCACAATGACCTCACCGGTAAGTTGTGCCCGCGACGCCGAGTAGAGCAGCACCTCGGCGCGCGGATCCATTGTCACATTGGCGGGATCGTGCAGCACCTGCCTGATCTGGTCCCCGATGTCCGTGCCCCCTGGCTCACGCAGCACCACAATAGGATAGCCGACCTTGAGCAGATAGCCCTGCAGGCTGTGCAATTGCGTGGTCTTGCCGCTGCCGTCCGGACCTTCGAAGGTGATGAACATCTTGTCTCTGGCCTATTGCCCCTGTTGTATGCGCACCCGCCGGTATGGCTCTTTGCCCTTGCTGTACGAGCTCAGCTTGGAGGCGCGCGCCAACTCATGCTGCTGACGCCGCACAAAAGCCTCCTGAGGTGCGAGCTCAACCGATGACCTCTGGCCCCGCAGGATCAACTCGATCGCCTCCTGCGTCTCGCGCACGGCCAATGTAAGGGGATTGGCCGCTGACTCGAGCCCAAAGATGTCGGCCAGGCACTTTTCCATCTGCGTCGTAGTGTTGCTCCGCAGAACATAGACTGAAAGACCCGACCGCTCCGCGTCGGTGATCGTCTGCGGCCTCTTGCGGTAGTAGCTCTTGGAGGTCATGAGGATGTCCGCCTCGCCAACATCGTTGACCACCACCACCGGCAGATTCAGTGCCTTGCTGGCCTGACGCAGCCGCCCCAGACTGATTCCATAGGGAAACACTCTCAGCGTGCGCGACGGCCGCTCCTCTGCCGTGTCCCGCACTGCCGCTGCCTGCCGTGGCAGGTCGGCATGGGTCACGGCCGTCTCCACGTGAATCTCACCGCTCTCGTCGCGCTGGCGCACCTCGGCCGGCGTGGTGCGACCGCGCAGCAAAGCGTCCACTGCCTCGGCCACATCGTGGCGCACCGCCAGTCGATCCCACTCTTGAATCTCCACCACAACCTCAAAGGTCGGGGGCGCCTTGCGTTCCAGCACCGATTTCTGCGTTCCTCGCCGGCGGGCCTCTTCATCGCTCAGGGTCACCGACTGTATGCCGCCGACCAGGTCCGAAAGCGTTGGATTCATCATCAAGTTGTCCAGCGTGTTGCCGTGAGCAGTCGCGACCAGTTGCACCCCGCGCTCGGCGATGGTCCGTGCCGCTTCTGCTTCGAGCTCGGTCCCCATCTCATCGATGACGATGACCTCGGGCATGTGGTTCTCGACGGCTTCGATCATCACCGCGTGTTGCATAACCGGCGTGGGCACCTGCATGCGTCGCGCACGGCCAATCGCCGGATGCGGGATGTCACCGTCGCCGCCGATCTCGTTTGAAGTGTCCACCACGATAACGCGCTTCTTCTCCGCCAGCACCCTGGCTATCTCGCGCAGCATTGTCGTCTTGCCCACACCAGGTCGGCCCAACAGCATGATGCTCTTGCCCGCCTCCACAATGTCCCGGATGATGTCGATGGTCCCATAGACGGCTCGTCCCACCCGGCAGGTCAGGCCAACAACCTTGCCCTGTCGGTTGCGGATACAGGAGATGCGGTGCAGCGTCCGCTCGATGCCAGCCCGATTGTCGGCACCAAATGTGCTGATGCGGCCTACGACGTGGTCGATCTCTTCCTGAGTCACTTCGCTGTCGCTCAGCTCCACCTCGCCGTCGACAAAACGCGCATTGGGCTTGCGCCCCAGGTCAAGCACGATTTCGAGCAGGTCCTCACTGCGATTCACCGCCAACAGCGCTGCTGCTATCTGGCAGGGGAAGACCGCCACCAGCGCATCTAGATCATCAGCTATTACCAGTCTGGCCAATTCGCCTTCCTCTCCGGTTTTGCCACCATCGGCGCCGCTACCTGACCCTTTCCAGAACCGCTCGTGCCGCCTGACTTTGGGAAGCAGTCGGCACTGCTCCAGCCCGCTTCTCCAGAGCTGGCACCACTCGCCGTCGCGTCTCGCTGACCTGCACTGTGGTGTGCTTGACGAGCAGCGACCGCTCTACCAGCGGCTCAAAACCACACTGGCCCAGGACCGTTGCCACGCCTCCTTCATAGTCTCGCACGGCGCAAAGCACCTTTCGGTCGCTCTTATCAGGGATACCGCCCAGCGCACAGCAAACCAGTTCTGCTGCGCCCTCTCGTTCGTCCGGGCTGAGCATCAGGCGCAACCAGTAGGCGGAGCCGGCACTCGATACCGCTGCCCAGCCAGTGACCTCATCCTGACGCCCGGTAAGCACAAACTCGGCCTCAGCCTCGAGCAAGCCTGGCGGCCCTCGACCAGTGCCGTTCTCTCCAGATCCTTCCGCCTCGCGGACCAGCCTCGGCGCAACCCGGGCGTACAGGCGCTGAATGTCCCACTGGTCCTGAGCACGAGCCGCTCGCACCCTCTCGGCGACTGTACATTGCAGGGGGCGGTCTCCACTCCGGAGCCACACCGAGTCACGACAGTACACAGCAAAGCTAGCCTGCCGCAGTACCTGCTCTTCAGCACCGTCCGGTTCTACGCAGGCAAACAGCTTTTGGATGTGATGCTCGCCGGCCGCAATGCAGAGGTGGAGAAGCAGCCGATACCACAGAGTGGGGGCATGCGGCTGATCCTGGATCTTCGGGGCAAGGCAGACGACGCGCCAGGCGTTTGCGCCATGCTCACCCCTGGCCTGAACAAATCCCTGCCACGGAACTCCACCGTCGACTGCGTGAAGCACATAGGTGAACGTTCCGGACTGCCGCACAAAGTATCCGCGCAGGGCCTGATGCAGGGGGTTTGCTGACGAGCTATCACCCGGCGCCGCGGGGTCAAGAACAGTACAGCTTGCCGCGAGGTCACGCACCAGAAAAGTATGCCGCAGCCCAAATGGCGTGATCAACCCTCACCTCATGCCAACGGGTCAAGAACCTGCTCTCAGGTCACGACTGCCCGTCAGAGACGGGCGGTCTGGCCGAGCTGCGCCGCACTCCAGCCATCTGCTCTGGAACGTCACGCCGAGACTCGACCGATTGGTTAATGCCCAGCCATGGACAGAAAGTAGCGGTGGAAACGCGAATCGTCGGTCAGCTCCGGGTGGAAGGCCGTCGCCAGCAGACGACCCTGCCTGGCCGCGACGAAAGCCCCTCCATGCTCCGGAAGGACAGCCAGTGTCTCAACACTGCTGCCAACCCGGTCGATCAGAGGCGCACGGATAAAGATACCCCGAAACGGCTTGCCTCGCTCCGGCCCGCTGGCCACGCCATCCAGCACCGGGATGTTCAGGTCCACTTCAAAGCTCTCGGTCTGACGCCCGAAAGCATTTCGCCTGACCACGATATCCATCACACCGATGAGCGGTTGGCCGACTCCGACATCCTTCGCCAGCAGAATCATACCGGCGCATGTGCCCCAGACCGGGAAGCCTGTCTCTGCAAGGCCGCGAATCGCGTCCACCAACCCATAAGCTACAGCCAGCTTGCCCACGGTGGTGCTCTCGCCGCCCGGGATGATCAGTGCATCCAGGCCTTCCAGTTCGGCTGCGCGCCGCACTTGAGGCGCCTCGACCCCAAGGCGCTCAAGCACCCGGCAGTGCTCAACGAACGCCCCTTGCAGCGCCAGAACACCGCAGCGAGTCAAACTACCACCCTCTCGCGGCCAGCCGCTCCGCCTCTGGGATGCTACCGATCTCCAGACCGGGCATCGCCTCTCCCAGGCCTCGCGAAACATCAGCCAGGACCGCTGGATCTCTGAAATGCGTGGTCGCCTTCACAATGGCCGCTGCTCGGCGCGCCGGGTCGGCAGACTTGAAGATGCCCGAGCCAACAAACACACCATCCACACCAAGCTGCATCATCAGCGCCGCGTCGGCCGGCGTGGCAATGCCTCCCGCGGCAAAGTTCACCACGGGCAGCCGGCCAAGCCTGGCCACCTCGACGACCAGGTCATAAGGGGCGCCCATCTCCTTCGCCGCGGCCATCAGCTCCTCCGGGGCCATGCTTTGCAGGCGGCGGATGGCTCCCAGCACGGTGCGTGCATGCCGCACCGCCTCAACGACGTTGCCCGTGCCTGCCTCGCCTTTGGTGCGCATCATCGCCGCGCCTTCACCGATGCGCCGCAGCGCTTCGCCGAGGTTGCGGCAACCGCACACAAAGGGCACCTTGAAGGCGTGCTTCTCGATGTGGTGCTCCTCATCGGCTGGCGTGAGCACTTCGCTTTCGTCGATATAGTCGACGCCGAGGGACTCGAGGATCTGCGCTTCGACAAAGTGCCCGATCCGGCACTTGGCCATTACCGGAATGGTCACCGCGTCCATAATCCGCTGAATCAACTCCGGGTCACTCATACGGGCAACCCCGCCCTGCGCCCTGATATCCGCCGGCACCCGCTCCAGAGCCATAACTGCACACGCCCCGGCGTCCTCCGCTATCCTGGCATGGTCAGGTGTGACGACATCCATGATGACGCCGCCCTTGAGCATCTGCGCCAGGCCGCTCTTGACTGTCCAACTGCCTTTCTCGACCTCGGCCATCGTTCACCTCCACGAACCGCAGCCTTACCCTGGCCGCGCTGGTTTGTATCGATTCTACCCCCGTTCGAGGCGATTGACAAGTGTCAGCCACTTGACAGGTAGCACATTTGTTCTATACTGTATGAGCAGAAGGGAGGCTTCACCGTTGGACAAGCGCGAAAAGCTCAAGCTCCTGGCGCGCGCTGCACAATACGACCTCTGCGCGAGCTGTGGCACGCACTCAGCGCGGGTGCGCGACGAAATCGGACATTGGATCTTCCCCGCCGCTCTCCCCGACGGAAGGCACGTAGCCCTGCTCAAGGTCCTCCAATCCAACGCCTGTGAGAACGATTGTTTCTATTGTGCCAATCGGCGTTCGCGCAACACAACCCGCTGCGACCTCGCACCGGAGGAACTGGCCTGGTCGTTCACCGAGCTGGTGCGCACGCGCAGGGCGGAAGGCCTGTTCCTGAGCTCTGCCATCTGCCGCGACACCGCCCGCACCATGGCCCAGATGATTGCTACGGTTGAGCTCGTGCGACAGAAGTACGAGTTTCGCGGCTACATCCACCTCAAACTGCTGCCTGGAACGGACGAGGCCACCATTGAGCGCGCCGTGCAGCTCGCCGACCGAGTCTCGGTCAACCTGGAGGCCCCGAGCGCGGCCCGACTGGAGCGATTGAGCGGTGACAAGCGCTTTGACCAGCAACTGATGCAACCGCTGAAAAGCGCCGGGCGGCTCCGCGATGCTGGTCTGGGCGCCAGGGCCGGGCTGACAACCCAGTTCGTTGTGGGCGGAGCCGGAGAATCAGACGCCGAGATCCTCGGCACAGTAGCCCAGCTCTACCGCGAGCTGCGGCTGAGGAGAGCTTACTACAGTGCGTTTCAGCCGGTGCCGCTCACTCCTCTGCAGGACCTCCCGGCAACTTCCCCTCTTCGTGAGCACCGTCTGTACCAGAGCGATTTCTTGCTGCGTCAGTATGGCTTTGACCTTGCCGACATACCGCTGGACCCGGCCGGCAATCTGTCTCTGGTCCACGACCCCAAGCTGGGCTGGGCATTGGCTCACCCCGAGCGATTTCCGATTGAGGTGAACAAGGCGTGCCAAGAGGAGCTGCTTCGGGTACCGGGAATCGGTCCAGTATCAGCGCGGCGGATCATCCTGCTGCGCGCGACGAACCGGCCTACCTGCCTTGAGCACCTGGCAGCCATCGGAGTGGCAGAAAAGCGGGCGGCTCCGTACATCACCATCAACGGTCGCCGCCCGCCCCAGCAGTTGTCACTCTTCTAGTCCAGTCGTGGCGAGGAAGGTTCCTCGCAGTGCGGCTACATGGTCACGATGACCCGATAGTTGTTGCCATTCATCGCTGCTTCCAGGCCGTCCCGGAGCTGCGAAAAGGGAAAAACACTCGTGATGAGCGGCCGCATGTCAACTGCGCGGGTCGTGATGAGACCCACTGCCTGAAGGAACTCCCCCTGCCCCTGGCTTACTGTTCCAGTCAGAACAATCTCCTTGCTGTGGAACAGGTTCGGATCGATGGTGATGCTGGAGCCACGAGGATACACGCTGGCATAAACCATCAGCCGACCGCCCTTGGCCACAGCCTGAATGGCCTCCTGAATCGCGGCGGCAACGCCGACGGCCACGATGACCACCTCTGCACCGCGGCCGTTCGTCAAGGCTTTGACTCGCTCGACCAGGCTCTCCTTGCTTGGGTCAATCGTCTCCAGCGCACCCAGCTCTCTTGCCTTTGCCGCCCGAACCGGATTGGGTTCACTGACCATGACCCTGGCGCCCAGGCGTTGGAGCATAATGAGGTGCAGCAGGCCCATAACCCCCGCGCCGATGATCACCACGTTGTCTCCTGGCTCAACTCCGGCTTTGACGATGCTGCGGAGAACGCAGGAGAGCGGCTCGGAGAGGCAGGACTCGACAAAGGGCACGTCCCCCACGGTGGTAAAGATCTGGTAGCCGTCCGCGAGCACGTACTCGGCAAGTCCGCCCGGCCCCATAGGTACACCCGGCTGCCGCTGAGACCAGGAGTTGTCGCAATTGCTATCCAGGCCGCGACGGCAGGAGGCGCATTGAAAGCAGCGATGCAGCCTCGACACAATCACATGGTCGCCCGGCCTGGCTTTGATCTGCACTCCGGGGCCGACCTCCGCCAGCACACCCGACACCTCATGGCCGCCTAGCAGTGGATAGAGTGTGCTCTCGACTCCAGAATAAACCCTCTGCTCCCAGGTGCAGATAGCGCAGGCCTTGACCTGCACCAGCGCCTGGCCGGGACCTGGCGTCGGGATGGGCACTTCCTCGACCACGACCTCCCTCGGAGCAGTGAGAATGCTGCGTTTGTATGTTCTGGTCATCTGTCTCCTGCCCTTCTAGTGCAGGGCCCTGGCGGCCTGTGCCGCGGTGGCCTCGTCATGGATGACCGCACGGATGGCTCGCACCATCTTTTCCGGGTGAGTGTACTGATAGATGTTGCGGCCAATCGCCACCCCCTTTGCCCCCGCCCTCATAGCATCAGAGATCACGGACAACAGGTCGGCCTCGTTCTTGATCGTGCCTCCGCCCAGCACAACCACCGGGGCATAAGTGGTATCGACGATCTTCCGGAAGCTTTCCACGTCGCCGCTGTACTGCGTCTTGACCAGGTCGGCACCCATTTCCACTGCCACGCGGCAGGCAAAGCCGATGTTCTCGGGCGTCCACATGTTGGCCGGGTCCTCGAATCCGCCGGGAAGTGCCTCAGCCATCACCGGCAGGCTCCACTCCCGGCATTGGGAGACCAGCGCTGCCAGGTAGGGTAGAGTCTCGTCCTCAGAGCGGCTGCCCGGCATAGCCATGACCGCCACCGCGTCAGCGCCGATGCGCAGCGCGTCGAGCGCGTCGTAACTCAGGCTCATCGCGCCTCGCTCCTTTGCCAGCGCCGTACAGGCACCATCGGCGCGCAGCACCACCGCCAGACCGCCGATCTGCTCGGCGAAGCGGGTTGCTACCCCGTAGGTAGTAAGAATGGCGTCTGCACCGCCAGCAACGATGGAGTCGATCAACCTGCCGGGGTCCTGCAAACCAGGTAGCACGCCCATAGAACCGGCGTGGTCCATGGCCACGATAAACGCTTTGCCATCGCTCTGGAAAAGCCGCCTCATACGACGTTCTTTGGCTCCGTACACCATGGTCCTCCTTGCCGTGTCCTGAGCAGACGGACAAGATCACCGTCCTAGAAGATACTGAACCCGCGAATGGGGTACGACCCCAACAGCGCGATCACGATGATGCCGACCATGATCTTCGTGGGGCTGATCCTCTTCTTCTCCAGCAGCCACCAGACAAACAGCACCAGCAGCAAAGGCAGCATTTTGGGCATCAGGCTATCGAGCACTTTTTGCAGTTCGAAGGTAGTTCCACCAATGATGAACTTGATCTTGGTCGCCAGACTGACAAAACTCACCGTCAGGGCGCCCATGACAAAGTTGCCCAGCACCTGCGCGAGAGTGATCACGCGGTTCAATGCGCCGCCTTTGAGGATGTTGGTCACCGCACTGCGACCCTGCAAGTAGCCCTGCTGCCACAACCACCAGCCCACACCCCAGACAAAGATCGCCATCAACACCAAGAATACCACTGGCCCGAGGATGTTTCCTTGCAGTGCCAGGCTCATACCGATGGCCAGAGCGATCGGAATGACGATGCCCTGCTGGATCGTATCACCAATGCCGGCCATTGGGCCCATCAAGCTGGTCTTGACCGAGTTGATGGCGTCGTCGCTGATGTCCGCGCCCATGGCCCGCTCTTCTTCCATCGCGATGGTGATGCCGTGCACCACACCGCCGATGTCGGGCTGGGTGTTGAAGAATACCAGGTGCCGCTTGAGCGCGGCGCTGATGTCTTCCCTTGTCTTGTACAGTTTTTTGATGATGGGCGTCATGCTGTGCGCAAAGCCCATACCCTGCATACGCTCCCAGTTGTAGCAGGAATGAGAGAAGAATAGCCAGCGCAGCCACGACTGGAACAGGTCGTTCTTGCTCAGCAACTTGAAGCGCTCAACCTTCTCACCACCGGTAGGAAAGAGCGACAGGCTCTCCTCGCCCTTCGAGGTGAACATCACGTGCAGCAGCGCAACGCACGTGCCGATGATCGCCAGCGACAGCAGGTTGACACTGCCGCCAGAGAGCGCGGCGATCATGAACCCGAGGAAAAAGTACGCCGGCAGTGAGCCGCGGAACAGGAAGCGCAAGTTGAGGGCGATCCCAAGGGCAGCCAGGGCCCCGCTTGCGGTGTACAGCCCACCCATTGCCCAGCCGAGGTTCTGGCCGACCCAGCCCAGCGCCACTGCCACTGCCTGAGAGCCAAGGTAGGCGGCCAACATCACCGGAACGGCATAGATGATGAACAACCAGATCTGCGAGGGAACATAGTTCATCCTGGCAACACCGTCGATATCGGCCTTTTCCGCTCGCTGATCAGCCCAGTGCGCAAAGATGGAGCAGGTGGACAAGCGCAGTGCCCAGGTCAGGCCGCCCAGCAGCCCCAGGGGTGCGGCAACAGCCAGCGCGGCATCCGCACCGAGGCCACCGCCCAGAGCCAGCGCTGTGCCGAGGTAACCCGCGAGGCCAGGGTCTCCAGGCAAGGAGCCACCGGCGGAGAGCCAACCGAGATAGAGAACGTTGATATTGGCTCCGATAGCCATGCCCTCGACGGGTCGTCCCATCACCAGACCGACCAGGGTGCCGGCAACCAGCGGCCGGTAGAGCACGGTGAAACCGAGATTGGCAAAGAACGGCGACAGTGAGGCGTAGTAGAAAACTCCGACTACAAAGGCTATGCCAATGCTCATCTTTGCCTCGCCCTGGCCTGTCGGGGCAGCACGGACGACACTAAATACGCCGCCAACCAGCATCAGCACCACGCTCAATAGCAGAGCCCCCGCAACCTTCCTACGCTCCATACAGACCTCCTCCTGGAATACGGATTGGCCTACTTGACCATGGAAAAGTCCAGAGACTGTTCGCCGGGCACTGTGAGCAGAGTAACCTTGACTCCGTCTTGGATCAGACCTCTCAGAATGCGCTTATCCTCTTCGGACATGGAAATGTTCTTGAACACCGATTTGCGTCCAGGGCCGCCGCCGATCCCGCCCACGTTCAGACGGCTGAAACGCACGCCGCCGTCGAACAATGCTCGAGCCACCCTGGGCGTCTTGACCAGGACCATTGTATGCTCACGGTTCGGTGCATTCACTCCCAGACTGGCAATACCCTCCTGAACGGAGCGTGCCTCGACCTTGATCCCCGGTGGAGCTGCCAGGCGGAGCACATCTTGCATGAATTCGTCTTGGGCTACAGCATCGTCGACCACGATAATGAGGTCGACCTTGATGTGCTTGACCCATACCGCCATGACCTGCCCGTGAATGAGCCGGTCATCGATTCTAACCAGCGCAAGCTCGGCGATTGCGTTCGCCCCCTTCTCGCCGCGTTCCCGCTGTTGGAAGGCTCTGCCTAGGGACACGGTTCTGCATCCCTGCCCAGCAGCGGCTTGACGTTCACCACTGACTTGACACCGGCTTCCAGTACCTGCACCGCCAGCTCATGCAGCGGCAGGCTCTCCCGCGACGAAAGGGCCTCGATCAGAACAGCCAGATTCAAACCGGTGACGCACTCTACGTTGGGCAACAACACCTTGCGTGACGAAACGTTAAAGGGGGTCCCGCCGAAGAGGTCAACCAGGATCAAAGCATCCTGCCCCTCAAGGCCGGCCATCGCCGCGTCGAGTTTGTCGCCCAGGAATTCCGGGCTGTCTTCTGGTAGCAGCGAAACAGCCTGTACACTCTCCTGCGGCCCGACGATCATCTCTGCTGCTCGAATGAGCGCCTCACCCAAGTCGCCGTGGGTCACCAGCACAATGTTGATCACGAGGTCGTCTACCTCCCTGGAATCTCAGAAACGCCCAGCTCAACGGGTCATATCCGCAGCGCAACCGCCAAGGATCTGGTCGTTGGCACTGCCGTCGCGAGCCGCAGTGCACAACCCCAGGCACTTCTCCGCTGAGCCTGTATTCACTATATCGTTCACGTGACCCTTCGTCAAGGCGAGGTGGTCCCTCCGCGAAGCCGTGTGTCACTTGACAACGGACTCAGACTATCCTATGCTCTTTAGTGTTGCTAAATATCTGCTGGCCATGAGCCATTAGGAAGGTTGCTGTCGATGACCAAACGAACCTGGTTCTGGATCTCGGCTGTCGCCGTTCTCGCCGTGGTTGCCTTTCTCGCATTGTGGACTCTGCGTCAGAACCGTGCGCGCCAAACGGCAGCAATCGAGACCGTCGCTGTGCGGCGCGATACCATTCTGGCTAC
Organism: Chloroflexi bacterium ADurb.Bin180; assembly: GCA_002070215.1. Taxonomy (NCBI): domain Bacteria; kingdom Bacillati; phylum Chloroflexota; species Chloroflexi bacterium ADurb.Bin180. The sequence continues at coordinate 114,169 of MWCV01000002.1, forward strand.
CGTAACCGCTTCGGGTACTATTCTGCCAGCCCAGTCACTCAAGATGGTGTTTCCTTCCGGAGGTGTTCTGGCCTCGCTCAGCGTCCGTGCTGGCCAGCAGGTCAAGAAGGGCGACGAGCTCGCCAGACTGGACAGCAGGCAGTTGCAGCTCGCGGTTGACCAGGCCGAGGCCGCCCTCAAGATCAGCCAGGCCCGCCTGGCACAGACCCAAGCCGGCGCCACTGCCGCCGACCTGGCCGCCGCCGAGGCCTCCGTCGAGAGTGCTCAGGGCGCCTACGAGACAGCCAGGAAAAAGACCAGTCTGAAAGGCGACCAATTGGCTCTGGCCGAAAGCGACCTGAAGCGCACCGAGCTGGCCCTGCAGGACGCTCAGGCCGCCTATGACCGGATTTCCTGGAGAGCGGATATCGGCATGCTGCCTCAGGCATCGGCCCTGCAGCGCGCCACCCTGGACTATGAGCGAGCCCAGTCCAACTACAAGCTACAAGTGGCAGCGATCGATGACACTGCCTTCCGCACGGCCGCAGCGCAACTGGCCCAGGCCAAGGCACAGTTGGAGCGCCTCCGCCAGAGCCCCACCGCCGAGGAGCTGGCCATCGCCGAAGCGCAGGTGGCGCAATCTCAGGCCTCGCTCGATGCAGCCCGGCTGCGTGTAATCGATGCCACCCTCGTGGCTCCGTTCAGCGGGACAGTGGTTTCCACCGGCGCAGAGGTCGGCGAATCCGTCAGCGCTGCCACGCCGGTGGTGATCTTGGCCGACCTGGACCGCTTTTACGTAGAGGCGACCATCGACGAGAGCGATATCGGCCGGATACAGGAGGGCCAGGACGTCACCATCATTCTAGACGCGTTCCCCGACGTCACACTTCGCGGGAGCGTGAGCCGGCTTGACCCTCTCGGCAAAGTCGCTCAGGGTGTTGTCACCTACTGGACAAGAATCGATGTAATTGCCAAAGATGTGCCTCTTCGGCCCAATATGACCGCCACGGTCGACATTGTCGTGCAGCGAAAAGCCGACGTCATGCTCGTTCCTAATCGCGCCGTGAAACGAGCCACCGCCGGCCGCTACACCGTGGACGTATGGAACGGCAAGGCCGTCGACACTCGCAATGTCACCATCGGTCTGAGCAACGATACAGTGACCGAGATCGTCAGCGGGCTGCAAACAGGCGAGGAGGTCGTCATCTCCAGCAGCTCTGCCGGCTTGCTTCAGCGACTGGGTCAACGCCAGGGCTTGTTTTTCGGAGGAGCATCCAGGTGATTCAGCTCGATTCTGTCACCAAGGTCTACAACATGGGCTCCGTTGAGGTGAACGCGCTGCGCGGCATCGACCTCAAGATCGAACCGGGCGAGTTCATCGCCATTATGGGGCCGTCTGGATCCGGCAAGAGCACTCTGATGAACATCCTGGGCTGTCTCGACCAGCCCTCGGGAGGGAGCTACCGGCTGGACGGTCTCTCGGTAGCGCAGATGAATGATGACCAGCTGGCCGAAGTGCGGAACCGCAAGATCGGCTTTGTCTTTCAGAACTATAACCTGCTGGCGCGAACGAGCGCCATCGATAACGTCGAGATCCCCATGGTGTACGCCGGCGTGTCACTGGCGGACCGTCACAGGAAAGCAGTTGACGCGCTCAAGAGCGTTGGCCTCGCCGAGCGATTGCACCACAAACCCAACCAGCTATCCGGCGGCGAGCAGCAACGTGTGGCCATCGCTCGCTCGCTGGTCAATGAACCATCGATCATTCTGGCCGACGAGCCGACCGGCAACCTCGACAGCCGCACGGGACGTGAGATTATCAGCATCTTTCAGCATCTCAACCGCGACCGCGGAATGACCATTATCTTTGTCACACACGACCCGGAAGTAGCCGCTTGCACCAGACGGATCGTGCGCCTGAGAGACGGTTTGGTCGTGGGCGAGGAGCTCGTGAACCAACCATGCAGCTCGGAGGTCCCCGCCGGCCCGGAAAGCGCGGCAAACCGGCCATGAACATCCTCGAGAGCATCCGACTGGCCACGCGTGGCCTGTCGGCCAACAAGCTTCGCTCGGCGCTCACCATGCTCGGCATCATCATCGGCGTTGGGGCAGTGGTAGCGTTGCTGTCCGTCGGTCAGGGCGCCCAGGCGGCCATCACCGCGCAGATACAGGGCATTGGCTCCAACGTCGTCTTTGTCTTCCCTGGCGCGCTCACCCAATCGGGCATGTCCTTCGGTGCCGGCTCCTCGGCGACACTGACCATGGAGGACGCCGAGGCGATGGCGGATCCACTCAACTGCCCCGATTTGGTGGCCGTGGCGCCTCAACAGCAGCGAAATGCGCAGCTCGTGTTCCGCAACCGGAACACCAATGCCAGCGTCGTTGGCACAACCCCTGAGTATTCGTTCGTCCGCAAGGCCGAACCGGCGCAGGGTCGCTTCTTTGATGACCAGGACGTGGCTTCCTCCTCCAGAGTGGCAGTGCTCGGCGCGCAGCTAGCACTCGACCTCTTCGATCAAGAAGACGCCGTTGGACAGACCATTCGCATCAACCGCGTGCCGTTTCGCGTTATCGGGGTTCTCGTGGAACAAGGAGGCGGTGGTCCAACCGATACTTCGCTCTACGTGCCCATAACAACGGCCAGGTCGCGCCTGTTTGGCTCAACCATTGCCCGTGGCGGCGGCAGGTCAGTGCAGCTCATCATTGCGTCGGCGGTGAGTGAGAGCCGCATCGACGCCGCTGTCCAGCAAATCACCGACCTGCTGCGCCGAAGACACAAGATCGAATACGATGACGACGACTTTTCCGTCACCAGCCAGAAGGACATCCTCGGCGTGCTCAATCAGGTCACCGATATCCTGACTCTGTTTCTGGCGGCCATCGCCGCCATCTCCCTACTGGTCGGCGGGATCGGCATTATGAATATCATGCTGGTGTCGGTTACCGAACGCACCAGAGAGATCGGTATACGCAAGGCCGTCGGCGCCAAGCGCCGTGACATCCTGGTGCAGTTTCTCATCGAGGCGATGGTGCTGAGCGTCTTGGGCGGAGTCGTGGGCATCGCCTTTGGCGCTGCCGTTGCCGGTGTAGTCACAGCGACCGGCGTGCTCTACACCAAGGTGTCTCTGCAGGCAGTGGCCCTCTCCGTCACCTTCTCTATGGCGGTAGGTTTGTTCTTTGGTATCTACCCGGCCACCAGAGCCGCGAGTCTGAACCCGATTCAGGCGCTGCGTTACGAGTAACACGCAGCTGATTTGACAGCCACAGCCGATTGCCTTATACTGTCCCACGCTCACGGGGATGTAGCTCAATTGGGAGAGCGCCTCAATCGCACTGAGGAGGTCAGGGGTTCGAATCCCCTCATCTCCATCATACGGGAAAGGCGACGAGCAGGAGCAGTAGGCCATCCCTCACAGAGAGCCGGGCAGCTAACCAGGTGGGAGCCCGGCACGGACGCCCCGAGGGAGCGTCGAGGCCGAACTCGCCTGAGAGCTGTCGCAGTGATTGCCCCGTCACGCTGCTGTGGGTGATCTGGCCTTAGCTGCGAACGTCTGGCGAACGTTACACCGCCGTCAAGTAGTCGGAATTCCCTATCGTGGGGATGTAGCTCAATTGGGAGAGCGCCTCAATGGCATTGAGGAGGTCAGGGGTTCGAATCCCCTCATCTCCACCTCCACGGATGGGAGGCCGGGCTGCGCAATGAGGTAGCGCGGCCTCACCAACCGGTTCCGGCTCAACAGGGTGGTACCACGGAGAGCACTTCGTCCCTGGACGAAGTGCTTTTTGTTTGTCCGAATTGCCGAGTTGTGGCGAGCTGCGCGCAGGAGGCTGAGATGGCACGGAAAAAGTACGAACCAGTCGGTATGCAGAAGAAATGGCAGGCCAGGTGGGAGGCTGACGCCCTCTATCACGCCCGTGAGGACGATCCGCGTCCCAAGTTTTATGCGCTCACCATGCTGCCCTACACTTCGGGCGACCTTCATATGGGTCACTGGTATGCCATGGTGCCGTCCGACGCCAGGGCCAGATACCTGCGCATGAAGGGCTACAACGTGATGTTCCCGCCTGGCTTTGATGCGTTCGGTCTCCCGGCCGAGAACGCCGCGATCAAGCACAAGATCCATCCATACAAGTGGACCATGGACAACGTGGTTCATATGCGCGCGCAATTGCGCTCCATGGGCGCAATGTGGGATTGGCCGCGCGAGGCAGTAACCTGCGACCCGTCCTACTACAAGTGGACCCAGTGGTTCTTCCTAAAGTTCTGGGAGCACGGTCTGGCCTACCGGGCTATGGCACCGGTGGACTGGTGCCCTCACTGCCTGACTGTGCTGGCCCGTGAGCAAGTTCTGGAACAGGACCGCACCTGCGAACGTTGCCACACCCCTGTGGTCAAGAAGGACTTGGAGCAGTGGTTCTTCCGCATCACCAACTATGCCGACGAGCTGCTGGATTTCAGCAAGATCGACTGGCCCGAGCGCGTTCGCACTATGCAGACGAACTGGATCGGCCGCAGTGAGGGAGTCGAGTTCGACCTGGGCGTCGACGGCTCATCGCGCAAGATCCGTGTCTTCACCACGAGGCCGGACACTGTCTTTGGCATGAGCTTTGCCGTGCTGTCTCCAGAGCATCCGCTGGTCCACGAGCTCACCAGGCCCAAACACCGGGCGGAGGTCGAGGCTTACGAGCAGCAAGCCAGACGTCTGGCCGAAATCGACCGGCTGTCATCCAAGCGCGAACGTGTCGGCGTATTCACCGGAACCTACGCCATCAACCCGATGAATGGCGCCAGGGTGCCGCTGTATGTGGCCGACTATGTGCTGATGACTTACGGCACGGGTGCGATTATGGGCGTTCCAGCACATGACGAGCGGGATTTCGACTTTGCGCGCCGCCACAACCTGCCCATCCCCGTGGTGATCGCACCACCGGACTGGGATGGACAGCCGCTTGAGGAAGCCTACATCGGCGATGGAATCATGGTCAACTCGGGACGTTTCGACGGTCTACCCTGCGCCCAGGGCTGGCAGGCCATTGCTGACGAAATGGCCGCTCGCGGCATTGGTGAGCGCAAGATCAACTACCGCCTCCACGATTGGCTGATTTCCCGCCAGCGTTACTGGGGTGCGCCTATCCCGATGGTCTACTGCGACCACTGCGGCATCGTCCCGGTCCCAGAGGATCAACTGCCTGTCTTGTTGCCCGAGGATGCCGAGTTCCTTCCGACCGGCGACTCTCCGCTCAAGCTCCACAAGGGATTTCTCAACACCACCTGCCCCAGGTGCGGAGCGCCCGCCAAACGCGAAACCGATACCATGGATACCTTTATGTGTTCCTCCTGGTATCACATGCGCTACACCAGTCCTGGCTATGACCAGGGACCCATCGACCCGGCCAGGGCGCGCTACTGGCTGCCCGTCGATCAGTACACCGGCGGCATTGAGCACGCCGTAATGCACTTGCTGTACACGCGCTTTTTCACCAAGGTCTGTCGCGACATGGGCATTCTCAATCACGACGAACCAATGCTGCGGCTGTTCAACCAGGGGATGATCCTTGGCGAGGATGGTGAGAAGATGAGCAAATCTCGGGGCAACGTCGTTGACCCCGACGACCTTGTGCTGACTTTGGGCGCCGACACCGTTCGCACCTACCTCATGTTCCTGGGGCCATGGGATGCGGGTGGACCCTGGAGCACCAATGGTATCCAGGGAGCACACCGTTTCCTGCAGCGTGTGTGGGACCTGGTAGTGGATCCTCCGAACAGTTCAGAAGGCCAGCCCACCGACGGTGAGATAGCGGCCCTGAGGCGCATCACGCACAAGACCATCCGCCGTGCCACGGACGACATCGAGGCGTTCCGTTTCAATACCATGATCGCCGGCCTGATGGAGTTCAACAACTACCTGGTCAAGGCCAAGGAGACTCTATTAGTCAACTCGGAGGCCTGGACGGAGGCTGTCCGCAGCTTGCTGCTGATGCTAGCGCCCATCGCCCCACACCTGGCAGAAGAGCTGTGGGCACGCATTGGGGGTACCTACAGCATTCACCAGCAACGCTGGCCAGAGTGGGATGAGGCCGCGGCAGCGGACGAGTCTCTCACCGTGGTTCTCCAGGTCAATGGGAAGGTGCGCGACCGCATCTCGATTCCTGTCGACATGGATGAAGCACAGGTTCGCCAGTTGGCCCTGTCCAGTCCCAAGGTACAGCGCTTTGTGGGCAGCCAATCCATCGTCAAAGTCGTGTACGTCCCCGGTAAACTGCTCAACGTAGTGGCCAGGTAGCCTGCTCACCGTGCCGGACCGGCTTGTTCTTCCCTCCCGGTCCGGCACGTTTGGTTTTTTGCTGTCCCGTCTCCGCCTGCGCTATGATAGCGGCATGCAGATACTGACCGTCACCCAGGTTACCGGCTATATCAGCACCCTCTTCGACGCTGACCCTCTGCTTCAGGATGTGTGGGTTGAGGGGGAGGTCTCCAACTTTTATCAGTCTGGTGCCGGGCACACCTACTTCACCCTCAAGGACAGTCAGGCTCAACTGCGGTGTGTGGTCTGGCGCACGCAGATGGCACGCGTGGAGCATCAGCCGGCCAACGGCGATGCCGTGCTGGTCCACGGGCGGGCAGCAGTCTACGAGGCGCAGGGCAGCTACCAGCTCTACGTTGACGAGATCAAGGCCGCTGGTGCCGGCGCCTTAGCGCAGCAACTGGAAGCACTCAAAGCCAGACTGGAGCGAGAAGGGCTGTTTGCCCCAGAGCGAAAACGCTCCTTGCCCGTCTTTCCTCGCTCGATTGGTGTGGTTACCTCCCCCTCCGGTGCCGCCGTGCGAGATATCTTGCATGTGCTCAAGAGGCGCTTTCCCATTGCCCAGGTGATCGTTGCACCCACCAGGGTGCAGGGGGACGAGGCACCTCCCCAGATTGTCGCCGCCATTCAGGCCCTCAACGCCTGCAGCGATATCGACGTGATCATTGTGGCTCGCGGCGGAGGCTCACTGGAGGAACTGTGGGCCTTTAACGACGAGCGAGTTGCCCGCGCCGTCTTTGCCTCGCGGATTCCCGTGATCTCCGGAGTTGGGCACGAGACGGACTGGACGATCTGCGATTGGGTTGCCGACGTCCGGGCACCAACACCCTCCGCCGCTGCCGAAATCGCCGTTCCAGACCAGGACGAGCTGCGACAACAGATCGAGCAATACGGCGTCGGGTTGCGGCAGGCGATGGTCCAGTTGCTCTCTCGCCTGCGAGCCAGTGCGGAGCACTCGCGAACCCTGCTGAAACGATTCTCGCCGAGAGCGACGGTTGACCGCCTGCGAATGTCGCTGCAAATGCTCGAACAGCGGCTGACCAGCCAGCAGAAGCACCGTTTAGAGTTATCCAGCCGTCTGCTTTCTGGCTCTCTGGCCCGATTGCGCGCGCTCAGCCCGCTGGCCACTCTCGACCGTGGCTATGCGGTGGTCTTGCAGCGGGACACGGGCCACATCATCGCCAGCGTCAGCCAGGCCGCGCCTGGCTCCGCCATCGATATACGGGTGCGCGATGGCCACTTTGGGGCAGAAGTACAGCCGCCAACCAGTACGCGGCAGGCCAAAGGTCATCGCACGCCGGCCTCACGCAGGTGACAGATTGGGAGGTCTAATGGCCGACAAGACAGCGCCAAGCTTTGAGGAGTCATTCGCCCAGCTCGAAGAGGTCGTACGCCAGTTGGAGCGCGGAGAACTGACCCTGGACGAGTCCATGGCCCTCTTCGAAAAGGGTATCAAGCTGGCCCAGTTGTGCGAGGCCAAGCTCGACAAGGCCGAACAGAAGGTAAGCCAGCTCGTAGGCATCGGCAGCGACTCGATAACCCTGGCGACGTTTGAGGAGAAGGACTAACGCGAGCTACGTGTGCCTGTCGTTATGTTTTGACCGGCTTCCGGCCTGTGCTATACTGGCCGGCGCCGAGTTGATCTCAAAGGAGAGAACTGATGTCCCCAACCGCTAGTGCCGCAGCGTCCCCACGTATCCTCGTTACCGGTTCTGTTGGTCAGATCGGCTCCGAACTCACCCCCGCGCTTCGCCGTCGCTATGGTGCTCAGAATGTAGTCGCCGCTGGCCACAAGACTCCACCCTTACCTGCTTTGCGCGACGCCGGGCCTTTCGCCATCGTCGACTGCGCCCAGAAGCAGACCCTGGAAGCAGTGGTTGACAAGTACCACATCGACACGATCTATCACCTGGCGGCCATCCTCTCAGCGGCCGGCGAAAAGAACCCCCAGCTGGCCTGGGATGTCAACATCAATGGCCTGTACAACGTGCTCGAAGTAGCCCGAGAGCGCAAGCTCACGCGCGTTTTTTGCCCGAGCTCTATCGCTGCCTTTGGTCCCGAAACGCCGCGCGACAACACTCCCCAGGAGACGGTGCTGCGGCCCAAGACGATGTACGGTGTGACCAAAGTGGCCGGAGAGCTGCTCTGTGACTACTACTTCCAGCGGTTTGGCGTGGACGTGCGCGGCGTGCGCTATCCAGGAATCATCAGCAGCGAGACAGCGCCCGGGGGCGGTACTACTGACTATGCCGTGCACATTTTTTACGAGGCCATCAAGCATCAGCGCTATGACTGCTTCCTGAAGGATGACACGGTTCTGCCAATGATGTACATGCCGGACTGCATCAAGGGCACCATCGACCTGATGGAAGCGGATCTCTCGTGCCTGACCCGCCACTCGGACTATAACTTGGCCGCATTCAGCTTTTCGCCGACCGAGCTGGCGGCCGAGATCCAGAAACATATCCCCGAACTGGCCTGCACCTACAATCCCGATTTCAGACAAAAGATCGCTGACTCGTGGCCGAGAAGCATCGACGACAGTGCCGCACGACGCGATTGGGGCTGGAAACCTGACTTTGATCTGGCAGGAATGGTTAAGGACATGCTCGAGAAACTCGGCCAGCGTCACGCCGAGGGCAAGCTCTAGTCCGACAAGAATTGCCGGAAATCACACAGGAGGACACAATGACCGAGAACAAGCTGAGCTTTATCGATCAGGACGTAGCCAGCCTGAAGGAACAGGGGCTGTTCATCAACATCCGCACGATCCAGAGCGCACAGGGCTCCAGGATCACCGTCGACGGCAAACAGGTGCTGAACTTTTGCGCCAACAACTATCTTGGTCTGGCCAACGACCCACGGATGAAAGAGGCCGCCAAGAAGGCCATTGATCAGTACGGTGTCGGCCCGGCCGCTGTACGCTCCATCGCCGGAACGATCAGCCTCCACCTCGAGTTCGAGCGGCGTATGGCCGCCTTCAAGGGAGTCGAGGATGCCCTGTACGTGCAGTCTGGTTTCTGCGCCAACCAGGCAGCGATTCCCCCGTTAATGGGCAAGGAGGATGTGATCTTCTCCGACCGGCTCAATCACGCCTCGATCATCGACGGATGCCGCCTGTCCGGCGCCAAGATACTGGTCTATGAGCACTGTGATGCTGCCGATGCCGAGCGCGTGATCAAAGAGAACCTGCCCAGTTTCCGGCGCGGCATGCTCATCACTGACGGCGTGTTCAGCATGGACGGCGACATGGCGCCGCTCGACAAGCTCTACGAGATTGCCGAGCGCTACGGGCTCATCACCATGGTCGACGATGCCCACGGCGAGGGCGTAGTCGGCAAGGGCGGCCGCGGCCTGGTGGATCATTTTGGCCTTCACGGCAAGTTCGACATCGAGATGGGCACGCTGTCCAAGGCCTTTGGCGTCGTCGGCGGGGTGATTGCCGGCAAGCGCAAGATCATCGACTATCTCCGGCAGAAGGCTCGCCCGTTCCTCTTTTCCAGCGCCGTCACTGCCGCCGACACTGCCGCCTGCCTGACCGCCATTGACATTCTCGAGTCATCGACCGAGTTGGTCGACCGGCTGTGGTCGAACACGCGCTACTTCAAAGCAGAGCTCAAGCGGCTCGGCTTTGACATCGGCAGCAGCGTCACGCCCATCACCCCGTTGATGCTCGGCGAGGCGCCCCTGGCCAAAGAGTTCTCCAAGAAGCTGTTCGAGAACGGCGTCTTTGCCATGGCCCTCGGCTTCCCCACCGTACCCAAGGGCAAGGCTCGCATCCGCGTCATGATCTCCGCTGCGCACAGCAAGAAGGACCTCGATCAGGGTCTGGAAGCCTTTGCCAAGGTCGGCAAAGAGCTCAAGGTCATCTAGCCTGAAGGAAACGGGCTCTGACTGTTGACCAGTCAGAGCCCGTTCTTTGTACGGGGAGCCTAGGCCGTGGCTCTGCTTAGCCGCACATAGGGCGGTGCGAGCGCGCCAACCAACGGTCTGGCATAGTCCAGAAAGGCCGCTGTTGGATAGTTGCCGGCCTCGTTCATGAATTCGACAGGCAGCATCTTTTCCTTGTTGGCCACCTCGGCCAGACTGACCACTTCCAGCGAGCAGTGATAGCCGGGGCCCGGAGCGCGCACCAGAGTGACGATGCCTTCCGCGCAGCCGCCGACGGCCTGCTTCACTGCCTCTTTGCCGACACGGAACGCCTCTTCCAGGTCAACTGCCGAAGCACACACCATCAGTGAACGCTGCAGGTAATTCGGCTTGTCCAGGCGCACTTTCAACCCCAGCTTGCCGCTGAGCAGGGTCGCCACAAAGTCACTGACCCCGCCTTTCATACGGTGGCCGAACGTGTCCACCTCTTTGGGCGCAAACGCCTCGCCCAGCGTCTTGCCCGCCGATTCCTGGGCCCCTTCGCTCATGGCAATCACTACGTACTCTCGCTCCCGGTAGCACCGCTCCACATCCTGCAACAACTGCTCAACGCTTACCGGTCGCTCGGGAACATAAACCAGGTGCGGCGGATCGCCCTCCTCCTGACGCGCCAGAGCAGCGGCCGCAGTCAGCCAACCGGTGTTCCGGCCCATCACCTCGAGAATCTTGACCGGACTCTCCGGGCCCATGGCCTCCGTATCGCGACCCGTGTCCCGCGTGGCCATGGCCACGAACCGAGCCGCGCTCGGATAGCCGGGGCAGTGATCGGTGTGCACCAGGTCGTTGTCCACCGTCTTGGGCACGGCGACGACGTGCAGCTCGTATCCCGAACTGGCGGCCAGCCGAGCCAACTGCCAGCTCGTATCTGACGAGTCATTGCCACCGATATAGTGCAGGTAGCGGATATTGTGCTTTTTCAGCACATCCAGGATGCGGTCATAGTCCGCCTCGCTTAGCTTGTAGCGCACGGTTCCGAGAGCGGCCCCCGGTGTATGGCGGAGCCCTTCCACGACGCCAGCAGGCTGGCGGCGCAGGTCAATGAACTCTTCCTTGAGCAGGCCGCGAATGCCGCGGTACATACCGTAGATCTCGCCAACCGCGCTCTGCGCCATCGCTTCCTGGATGACGCCGCTCAGGCTGCTGTTAATGACGACTGTCGGCCCGCCAGACTGCCCTACCACGAGATTGCCTTTGACTTTGCCCATAGTTCCTCCTTCCGCAGTCTGCATGCTATTAACAATTGTAGTGCTGGCATAGGTGGTCAGACAAACCATCGTTGACGCAGCGTCCGTGTACTTGACTAGTGTAGCTTATTATGGTAGTATCCTCGCCTTAGTGGATGCGCGTCGGGCGTTCGCTGTCTGTCCTGGCGCTTCCACGCAACAACAGGTGAGGTGGAGGTCACATAGCCAGGGCAGAGCACCGAATCAACGAGGCAATCACGGCAAGCGAAGTGCGGGTGATCGACGACGAGGGCAAGCAGGTGGGCGTCTTTCCCATCCGCGAAGCCCTACGCTTGGCTCAGGAGCGAGACGTGGACCTGGTAGAGGTAGCCCCGGCTGCCCGGCCCCCCGTATGCCGCCTCCTGAACTATGGCAAGTTCCTCTACGAGCGCACCAAGAAGGAACGTCAGGCTCGTAAGGCGCAAAAGACCATCGAGATCAAGGAAATCCGCATGCAGCCCAAGATCGGTGCCCACGATCTCGATTTCAAGAGACGCCGCGTGCGGGAGTTTCTCGCCGATGGAGCCAAGGTGCGCATTCGGGTGCGCTTCCGTGGCCGGGAGCGCAGCTACCCGGAGATCGGCCAGGCCCTGCTGGAGAGGCTGGTCGCCACGCTCACCGATGTCGCGGTCGTAGAGCAGATGCCCACTATCGAAGAGGGCGCCGGCAGCATCTATGTGCTGGTCGCGCCAAAGGTTTCGGTTCATCGAGAGGTCAAGCCCGGGGAGAGTGCAGAGGCTGCCGACAGTCTGCAAGGGTCTCTCTAGGCCCAACCCTCACAGTCAAGGGAGGATGTTTCTCGTGCCAAAGATCAAGACCCAGAAGAGTGCCGTCAAGCGATTTGACCGCACTGGAACCGGCAAACTCATGCGAGCAAAGGGCCATCAGAGCCACTTGCGCCGCAACCGGTCGATGCGTGCCAAGCGCCTGTTTGGCCGCAAGATCGAAGTCAAGACCCGTGGCGAGCAGGAGCATGTCGACCGGCTCGCTCCGTATCTCAAGTAACATCGCGGACCGCGTTGTTCGAAGGGAGTTCTAGGTGCCAAGAGTAAAGAGGGGCGTGCCGGCCCATCAACGGCACAAAGCAGTACTCAAGTTCACCAAGGGTCAGAAGGGCAGCAAGCACCTGCTCTACCGACGGGCTAATGAAGCCCGCATGCATTCGATGTGGTACGCCTATCGTGACCGCCGCGACCGCAAGCGCGATTTTCGCCGCCTGTGGATTGTTCGCATCAACGCCGCGGCGCGTCTGTGCGGCACGACCTACAGCCAGCTCATGGCCGGGCTTGACAAGGCCGGCGTGACCATCGACCGCAAGATGCTTGCCGACCTGGCTGTTAGCGACAATGCTGCCTTTGCCAAGCTGGCGACCATCGCCAAAGAGGCGTAGCACCTTCATTCGCCAGGGTGCGGCTGCTGCGCCGCACATCAACCGTACACGCACCACCGGAACCCGCCTCTCCCAGGCCTCATGCCGTTATACCAGGGCCAGCAGGGCGGGTTCTTCTTGTTCTATTCGCACTCGCCAGTGACTTGTCTCCAGCGGAGATGACCTGTGCCAGAGCACCTCGAAATGATTACCAGTGTCAGCAACGAGACTATCAGACGTGTACGTGCGCTGCATCAGCGCCAGGAACGTGACGAACAACGTTGCTTTCTCGCCGAGGGCGTGCGCGTGGTGGAGGAGGGGCTGCGGGCCGGAATTGCGCCGACGCTGCTGTTGTGCACCCCTTCAGCTCTGGCGCAACCGCGCGTAGTGGCACTGGTGCACCGGGCACGCCAGGTCGGGTGTCTGGTGCGCCAGACCAGCGACCGCGTGATGGCCGCCGCATCCGACACGGTGAACCCATCTGGCGTTCTGGCTGTTTTTCCCATTCTCCCGAGCGCCGTCCCGACCCCTCTGCACTGGGTCCTGGTCGCCGATGGGCTGCGAGATCCTGGGAACCTGGGCACGATTCTGCGCTCGGCCTGGGCCACGCAGGTGCAACTGGTCATCACCACAGCCAACACAGTAGATGTGCACAGCCCCAAAGTGGTCCGTGCCGCCATGGGCGCCCACTTTCACCTGGCACTCCAACAGGAACGCTCCTGGCCAGAGATCAGGGACAGCCTTCAAGGAATCAATATCCTGCTGGCCAAACCGCGCTGCGGGGAAGCATACTGGGAGGTCGACTGGCGGCGCCCGACAGCGTTGGTCATCGGTGGAGAAGCAGAGGGAGCGAGCAGCGAGGCCGAAAGTATGGCCGACGGCCTGGTGCATATTCCAATGGATCCAACCGCCGAATCCGTCAACGCCGCTGTTGCGGCCAGCATCCTGCTCTTTGAAGCGGCCCGGCAGAGACAGCCGGAGTAGCCTGAGCGGCTAGTGCTGCTCCAGGTATTCTGCCAGCAGTTCCAGTGCGGCTCTGGCTGAGCTCTCGCGATTGGCGCGGCGGTCGCCTGCCCACAGGTACTTGCGCACCAAGGTCGAGTCCGGCCCGGCGAGCGCCATAAAGGTCAGCCCGACCGGTTTGCCCGGCAGTGCGCCTGTCGGCCCGGCAATGCCGGTGATGGCCACGGCTACATCCACACGCAGCCTTTCCCTGGCGCCTCGTGCCATCTCCTGAGCGGTTTCGGCGCTCACCGCACCGTGGCTCTTGAGAGTACGCCTGCTCACGCCGAGCAGCCGATACTTAACCTCCACCGAGTAGGCCACGATTCCACCCAGAAAGTAGCCCGACGCTCCCGCGACATTGGTGATGTACGCCGCAACCAGACCACCGGTGCACGACTCGGCCAATCCGAGACTGAGCCCGCGCTGCTGCAGCAACTGTCCTACCTGCTCGGCTAAGAACTGGGTGTCCATCCCTTTGGCTCCAGATTCTCCATCAACATGTTGATGAACAGGCTGCCCTGTTCGAGCGCGTCATCCATTGGTCGGTGGGTATGCGGCAAGTTGTCAAACCAGCGTTTGGGCAAGTCGCCCTTGCCGCATTCCCGGTAGCGGCGCTTCAGCATGGCCATGGCATAGCTCCGAATGTCAATGCCGTGGTGGCCGAACGGGCTCTCGCCGGCGAAGCGGAGCAGGTACCAGTACACAAAGCTAAAGTCATAGCCCAGGGGGTAGGCCACAAAGATTGGCGTGCCGGGCAGACTCTTGAGCCACGAAACATAGACATTCATCGCCACTTCCGGCGGTTGCGGGTCTTGGCGGCTGAGTGCCCATTCCACGGTGTGCCCCTGCCACCACTTCATGGTTCTGGGGTGGCCTGATGCCCCGGGGAGAAGTTCCAGATTCATTTCGAATGTTCCGATGAGTCTCTTGTCGGCCAGGTAGGCGGCAGAGGCAAAACTCAGCATCGAGTGCGGGCCGGGAATCGGCCCGTCCGCTTCGATATCTGTGCTTACGTACACTTCTTTCTTCATCCAACAGCACTCCCATTCTCGACGATCACGCCAGGCCACCCGCGCAGACGAACGCGGAGCTAGCCCGCCGGCTATTGTGCCATAGCCTGCAGCCCGACGCAAACCTCGCAATGGGTCATCAAACCGCCGCGGGACCAGTCTCGTTGCCCCGGTCAACTCGGCGTGGTATAATCGGCAAACGCGCTATGGATGAACGTCTATTCTTTGACGAGGCAACGATAGAGGTCCGCGCCGGAAACGGCGGCAATGGCAGTGTGAGCTTTCGCCGCGAAAAGTTCGTGCCCCTCGGCGGTCCATCGGGCGGCAACGGTGGCAAGGGCGGCGATGTCTACGTGATGGCCAACCGCCGTCTCAACACCCTGATCCAGTTCCAGAGGCAGCGTCACTTTGCTGCCGACGCCGGCGGCAAAGGCGACCGCAAGAACATGCAGGGCAAGAGCGGCGAGGACCTGCTCATCGCCGTTCCGCCGGGGACGGTAGTTCGCGACGCGGCGTCATCGGAGCTGCTGGCCGACCTGATGGTGGATGGTCAGAAGCTCGTTGTTGCCCGAGGAGGGCGAGGTGGGCGCGGAAACGCCGCGTTCGCCACACCTACGAATCAGGCCCCTAGGATTGCCGAGAAGGGCGAGCCAGGCCAGGCCCGCACCCTGAAGCTAGAGCTCAAGCTCATTGCTGACGTGGGCATCATCGGTGTGCCCAACGCTGGCAAGTCGACCCTGCTGGCAGCCGTGAGCGCCGCCAGGCCCAAGATTGCCGACTATCCCTTCACCACGCTCATACCCAACCTCGGCGTGGCCACCGTTGACGATGACACTCTTGTCCTGGCCGACATCCCCGGGCTGATCGAAGGCGCCCATGACGGGGCCGGCCTGGGCACCGCCTTCCTCAAGCACATCGAACGGACCCGCGTTCTCATCCACCTCCTCGACGGCGACTCGCCTGATCCTTTGAAAGACTATGCGGTGATCAACCAGGAACTGGGACTGTTCAGCGCCAGACTGGCCGCCAAACCTCAGGTGGTGGCTCTCAACAAGATGGACCTGCCCCATGCCCGGCAGGTCTGGCCAAAGATTCAGCAGGTGATGAGCGACGAGGGAGTGCCGGCACTTGCCCTCTCAGCCTTCACCGGTCAGGGCACCCTCGAGCTGCTTCGAGAGGTCAGCCGCATTCTCCAGACGCTGCCGCCGGACCTCGAGTCGCCCGAAGAACCCAAGGTCTTTCGACCTGAGGAATCGGAGGAGCTGTTCTGGGTCACCCGAGAGCGAGGCCACTACCGGGTGCGCGGGCGGCGCATCGAGCGAGTCGCGGTGATGACGGACTGGGCCAACGATGAGGCTGTGGCCCGGTTCCAGCGCATTCTCAAAGCCATGGGCATCCTTGATGCACTCCAGAAAGCCGGGGTCAAGTCAGGAGATACCGTGCTCATTGGCGAGCATGAGCTGGAATGGCAATAGAACCCTTACCGTGAGAGAGGCAGGGCGCACCCTGGAGAACCAGCATGGATAACGAGCGACGCGTCGGCCTGTTTGGCGGCACCTTTGATCCCATCCACTACGGCCACCTGGTGATCGCCGGAGACGCCCGTGCCTACCTTGGGCTAGACAGGGTGTATTTCGCGCCGGCCTTCCAGCCGCCGCACAAACCCCGGGGCAGCTACTCGGCTTTTGACCACCGGGTCAGCATGGTGGAACTGGCCATCAAGTCCAACCCCCGTTTTGCCCTCTCCCTGATCGAAAGCAGACTGCCGGTACCTTCCTACACTGTGGACACGGTCCGTGCCTTCAGGCAGGAACTCTCTGCTGGCACTGCCCTCTACTTCATCATGGGTATGGACTCACTGGCCGATATCCTGAGCTGGCACAAGCCAGATGAATTGCTGCACCTTTGTCGAATCGTCGTCGCAGAGAGGGCCGGGTACCAGGTCGACATTGCCTCCCTAGAATCCAAACTCCCCGGTCTGAGGGAGAGCCTCGAGCTCATCGACACGCCAGAACTCTCCATTTCTTCGACGGATCTTCAGCGGCGCATTCGCCAGGGTCTCCCAGTCCGTTACCAGTTGCCCGTACGCGTCGAGCAGTACATCCGCCGGCAAAACCTCTATGGCCAAAAGGGCGAGGCCGGGACAGCGCGGTGACTTGCCCACTCAGTCTCTCCACTGGCTGTTTGGCCCACTGGCCGCTCAGATGCGTATTCCGCCTGGCCCGCGAGTGTGGTTTCGACGGGCTCGAGCTGGTGCGCACGCCGAGCATTGCCCTGCTGCGCCCGGACTATATGCGGCACCTGTCCGACGAATACCACCTGCCCATTCTCAGCGTCCACCCGTCGGTGATCCCATTCCCCGGCTATGACCGCGCGGCGAGGGTCCTGCCCGCGCTGGTCGACCTGGCCCACCAGGTCCAAAGCCCGACAGTTGTAGTGCATACTCCCAAGGTCCGCGACCTTGCTCATCCTCTGGCCGTCGAGTTCGTGCGAGTGCTGCGCCAGGAGAAAGCACAGGCTGGCCCGGATGCTGTGATATCGGTCGAAAATGCTGGCCTATACCGGCCCGAGGACGCGCGTTACTGGCTGCACGATGTTCACCATCTGCGCGAACTGGCCGATCAGTGCGACGTAGCGCTCACCTTTGACACCTGTCATGCCGGCACCAGCCCGGAAGGGCTAATGGGGTCGTACGACATCCTGCGCGAGCGGGTGGTCAACATCCACTTGAGCGACCTCTCGTCGCGGCACCTCACGCCGGACTGGCGTCCTCTGCGGACGCTCCTCGTGCACCACCAGATGCCAGGAGAGGGCGCTCTTCCCCTGGGAAGCTTTCTCCACCGGCTGACCGGCGACGGCTACTCGGGACCCATAACCCTTGAACCGAGTCCGGTAGCGCTGCATGCGTACAGTCAGACGCGTCTGTCGGAGCGACTGAGACAGGCAGTGGCTTTTATCCGGCGGGCCCTGGCCGCTCAGGCCTCTGCCGGATAGAAACCGGGCTTGCACAGCACTTCCATCACGCGCAGGTCAAAGAAGGTTTGAGCGTTCGCCGGCAGGAGCACCAGCGCCGTGTCGGCCCCGTGGCCGGTTCCGCCGACGGCGAGCGCCGGTTCGCCTACCTTCACCAGGCCAGCGTCGGCGGCCATCAGCGAGATCTCACAGGCCACCTTGACCCCCTCGCCAAAGATGCGCAACGTGTAGGCGATGATCTCATCGAGCTGGTAAGTTTGCAGCTTTTTGCGTACCGCGCGCCCGACGCCGCCAAAGGCGTGCTGACAAGTGAGAATCCGTCCCCCGTTGGCTTCGATTGCTTGCCGGTGCTGCACCAGCAGCTCTTGCTGGTTCTCTTCGGCAAAGCCGGTACTGTGACTCACCACTACCACATCCAGGCCGCGCAGCACCTCCGCTGCTCGCGCTCCGGTCGCACCGCTGGTCGACGCCACCAGCACCGTGCCGATTCGCAGTTGTTCGGCACGGTTCCTCACCAGGGCCAGCACACGCTCTGTGTTCTCCGCTCCCGGGCGCACAAAGTATTCACCGCTGACGACGGGCATTCTCATACCTCCTTCTGCCGATATCCATACCGCTCGATGGGTCAACCCCCAAGAACAGGAAACGGGGCGGCCGACTGACCGCCCCGTTAGTTTGGCTCCAGTGCATCGCGCCGGCCAGCACTCACTCGACCGGCTTGATTCCCAGGTACACCTGACCGCGAGTGAGCATCCGCAGAATCACATCTGCCGGTCTCTTCTCCAAACGCTCATGAAGCTGCTGGGCTGACAGCGGCTTGTTGCCATTGGCCAGGAACACACGAAAGATACCGTCCAGGATTGGGGTTTCCGGGGTAAGATAGCCAGGCCTATTGCTGCAGCATGCCCTGATTGCTTCCCAGAGGGCATCCACCCTGGTGACTTCGGCCGTCTCGGGATCGATCATGTCAACCATGGGAGAGCCAGGCTGAGACGCGAGCCGCTCCTTACATTCGGCACAGAGCAAGTCACGCATAAACACGCGGATGTCCTTGTTCTGCTTCTCCCACCAGCCCATATCGATATGGAATTTGGTCGCGGTCGTTGGCCTGAGTGATTTCACGGCTTTTTGTCCTCGGAGGGCATCCCGTAAGCAAAGACTCGGTCGACGATCAGGTCCTGGCGGTGCGAGCTTGGCCGCCGGCTCATCTCTTCAGGTGAGGTGTACAGTACCTTACGTAACGACTCGTCATAGACCCAGTTCCCGTCGCCGACAGGATCAAAGCAAGCATGCCTGGTCAGTTCGGCAAAGATTGGTACCGCTCCCGAGCGGCGCGTAAGGTTGACCGCGGAGTAGAGCGTCTTGGCATTCACCAGGCCCTGGCCGCTCAGCTTGGCCAGCTCGGGGATCAGGTCTACCAGACAATCGAACAGCGCCGACGAAGGGCCGCCGGGGTTTTGCCAGAGCTGGTCCAGCTCTTCGGCTGAGCCTTCTTCGAGCAGCAGGTGCTTGTCGTAGCGGCAAGCATAAGCTTTGCGCTGCATACTGAACGTCAGCCGCCCGCCAACCACGCGAGCCTCGCGAACCCATTCACTGCGTCGCTTGCCTTCGTCAAAGCCAACACGCAGGCTCTGGCCATCCTCGCCGCGCGAGAGTTCGATCAGACTGCCAACAGGCAAGCCGTGCTGCTGGTACCAGTCACCGAGGCCCCAGGCGTAGCCGCCAGACTGCATGACCCATCCCGACATCCGCTCGCCGGTCCGCTTGTCGACAAACGTGACCATGAACCTCTCACCCGGCTGCTTCTCAACCATGCTGAGCGCCCGGGCCGTCATGGGCACAGTCCCTTCCCGTCGGTGCGGGTAGCTCAGGAAAAAGGTGACGCTGTTCACCGCTCCTGCAGATACCGGCGGCGTATTGGGCAGCTCATCGGCCTGATCCCCCACTTCGCTGACCAGGTCCAGCAGCTCGCGGCTCAGCCACTCCCCGCCGCGTGCGCGGAAGGAAACCTCCAGACGACGAGGGGTATCACGTACACCCGCCGGGATCAAATTCGCCAGGAACCAGGTTGCCCCTTCGCCTGTGCCTGTCTTGGCGAATCGCGGGTCCTTGCTCATCGCGAGGCCCAGTGCGTAGGCGCGGCTCTGCGCCTTGGCTGTGGCAGGCAGCCCAACCTCGTCCAACATCTGTCCCACAGTCAGAGGGCTGCGGCGCTCGTCGATCATTGCCTCGGCCAGGTTCAGATGGAACTCGGTCACTTCGGGCAGCAAGCCCTTCAAGTACCACTGGCCGTCGAACTGCACAAAGTCATCGTTTTCTTTCAGGGCCTGCTCGACCTGCGCGCCGGCGCTTTCACCATACAGCTCGCAAACCTGCCTGGCGGGCAGCACACCTTCGATCTCTTCGACTTGAGCCACGCTCTTTTTCAGGACATGGTCTGGCACCAACTCGGCGGCGAATTCGCGCGCAGAAGTCTCCTTCTCGAGCAGCACCTTGATGACTGAGAACGTACCATAGCGGGGGTTGTCACCCTGGCGAACGGCAAGCACCTGGCCGGCAGAATAGTCGAATGCGGGAAAGACCAGCTTTTGCCCGACCTCGAACTTGTCCTGAGGCTGGTAGACTGCTCCCTTGCCACCCTTGGCCAGAGCAAGCTCCTCTCGCTGGATGCGACGCTCCATCACTTTCAATACAAGGGCATCGAGCGGGCGCGGCTCTCCCTCCTCTACGAGCCATTCGTAGAGGTGTTCCGTGTCCTCCCGGTGCATCTCAAACTCGTCGCGCCAGTACTCTTCCGTTTGAGTGCGCCGCTTCTGTTGGAAACTCACTCGTCCTCAGCTCCTCCTCCAGCTCCGCTACCTGTCCGACTCACAGCAAACAAAGGCCCGAGTTGGAGTGACTCCTGCTACGTCGCGCTGGTCACACCAATCAGAGCCTTGTTACTGTGGGCGAAACAGGGCTCGAACCTGTGACCTTCTGAATGTAAGTCAGATGCTCTCCCGACTGAGCTATTCGCCCTCTGAAGCTACTTATTATAGAGGGGTCGAGGTTATTGTCAAAACACTGCCCGCGTTGCTACATCTGCTCGGGAGTGCTCATGCCCATCAGCTTCAAGACTCTCGCCAGCACGATTCTCGCCGCCTGCACCAGCTCCAGACGCGCCTGTGTCAGCTCTTCGTCGGCGGCGTCCGAGGATACGACCCGGCAATCGCGGTAAAAGGCGTGGAAATGGCCGGCGAGCTCCTGTGCGTAAGCCGCCAGATGATGCGGGGCAAGGGTCTCCGCTGCCAGTTTGACGATCTCCGGCAGCATGATCATGCTTTGTATCAGAGCCTGCTCCATTGGGTGAGTCAACAAGGCCAGGTTGCCATGCTTGCCCAACTGATCCCGTTCCTGGGCCACCCGAACGATGCTGCAGATCCTGGCGTGAGCGTACTGGATGTAGTATACCGGGTTCTCGTTGGATTGTTCCTTGGCCAGGTCCAGGTCGAAATCCATCTGGCTCTCAGCAGCACGAGACAGCAGAAAGAAGCGCACCGCGTCGGCGCCTACATCCTCCAGCACCTCGCGCAAAGTGACGATGTCTCCCGTGCGCTTGGAGAGCCGTACCACTTCCCCGCTGCGCTTGAGCGTGACCAACTGATAGAGAATGATCGACAGCCTTTGCGGGTCGAGGCCCAGCGCCTTCATCATGGCGTACATACGCGGAACGTGGCCCTGATGATCGGCACCCCAGACGTCGATCACCCGGTCGAACCCGCGCCGTACGAACTTGTCATAGTGGTAGGCAATGTCCGAAGCAAAGTACCCGGGCGTGCCATTGGAGCGGATAATGACTTCATCCTTCTCCTTACCCCCAGTTCCGGCGCTGAACCACACCGCGCCGTCTTTTTCGACAACGTGTCCGCCTTCGCGCAGTATCGACATCACGCGCCCGAACGTTCCGTCCTGGTACAGCGACCGTTCCGAGAAATAGCGGTCGTAATGAATGCCCAGTAGCTCGGCATCGCGACCGATCGAGTCGAGCATGTAGGCCAGGCCGATATCGTTCAGCTCCTTCAGCGCATCAGCTTTGGACAGTGACAGCAGGCGATCCCCGTGCTCCTCGACCGCACGGCGGCCGAGCTCAACCATGTAAGCGCCCAAGTATCCGCCCTCTGGCACTGCCTCGTTGCTCCCCAGGGCCTGCGCATAGCGAGCGTACAGGGTTTCGGCAAACAGGCCCATTTGCGTGCCCGCATCATTGACATAGTACTCCCGCTGTACTTCATATCCCCCTGCCTCGAGCACATTGGCCAGGGCATCGCCAATGACCGCATTGCGCCCGCTGCCGATATGGAGAGGCCCGGTGGGGTTGGCGCTGATATACTCGACCTGCACTCTTTTGTGGTCGCCCAGAGGCACGTCACCAAAGCGCTCACCCGCGTCCAGAATGACCCTGACCTGTTGAGCCACCCACTGTGGATCGAGATAGAGGTTGATGTAGCCGGGCGGGGCGAATTCGGCCTTGCTCAGATAGTCCGTCTTTGAAATCAGCGGAATGACAATCTCCGCGATGCGCATAGGAGCCATACGGGCCAGGCTCGCCATTTGCAGGCAGATGGGGCTGGCCAGGTCACCGCGTCCCTCTTGCTTTGGCCGTTCGACCGGGATGGTCGGTATCTCAAACTCGCGCAAGGCTTCCTTCTTCTGAGCTTTGCGGATCGCCTTGTGCAATAACTTGGCAATGTCGTCACGAATCATTCTCTACTCCATCTCGCCCCAGTGTCGTCCCGTCTTCAGATCAACCCGCAGAGGCGCATCGAGCGGGTAAGCACCCTCCATCACCGACGCGACCAGAGGGCACACTTCGTTCAGCTCGCTCTCGGGCACCTCGAGCACCAACTCGTCGTGGACCTGAAGGATCATCTTGCTCTTGAGACCACGTCGGCACAACTCGTCATAGAGGCGGATCATCGCTATCTTGATGATGTCGGCCGCGGTGCCCTGAATGGGGTGATTGACCGCCATACGCTGCGCTGACGACTTGACCTGTGCCGGCACCTTGCTGTTGGCCTGGAGCTCGGGGAAGTAGCGCTTGCGTCCCAGCAGTGTTTCGACATAGCCCCGCTCGGCAGCCTGCTGCTTGATGCGCTCCAGGTACAGCCGCACCCCCGGGTATTGCCCAAAGTACTTGCTGATAAAGTCACTGGCTTGTTCCTGGGTCAGCTCGGTCCGCGCAGCGAGGCCCCATTCACTCATACCATAGATGAGGCCGAAATTCACCGCCTTTGCCAGGCGGCGCATGTCGGGCGTCACACTGGAGAGAGGCACCCCCAGGATGCGCGCCGCCGTACTGGCGTGGATATCTTCGCCGTTGCGAAAGGCGGTGAGCAGGTTCTCATCACCCGATACGTGGGCCAGGATGCGCAACTCGACCTGCGAATAGTCTGCGCCCACCAGTCTGGTACCTTCGGGTGCGACAAAGGCCTGCCTGACCCGTCGCCCTTCCTCGGTCCGGATGGGGATGTTCTGGAGGTTGGGGTCGCTGGAGGAGAGGCGCCCGGTTACGGCACCAGTCTGGTTCCACGACGTATGCACCCGTCCCGTCCTGGGGTTCACCAGTTGGGGGAGCGCGTCGACGTAGGTGGACTTGATCTTGGCCAACCGTCTCTGCTCTAGCAACAGGTCGACCACGGGGTGCTTTCCGCGCAGGCTTTCCAGGACGTCCGCCGCCGTTGAGTAGCGGCCTGACGTTCCCTTCTGCAGGCCGGCGACTGGCAATTCGAGCCTCTTGAACAGCGCATCGCTTAGCTGCTGAGAAGAGTTGATGTTAAAGCTGTAGCCGACCTGCTGTTGGATCTCTCGCTCGAGCTCTGCCAACCGCTGGTTCAGCTCCTGTGCCATACGACCCAGCAAGTCGACATCCAGTGCCACTCCGGTGCACTCCATGTCGATGAGCACCGGCACGAGTGGCATTTCGATGTCGGTGAAGAGCCGCCACAGTCCCTTCTCCTTAAGCTGAGGCTCCTGCTTTCCGACCAGACGCAGCGTCATGTCTGCATCCGCAGCCGCGTAGGGGTACACCCTGTCCACCGACACCAGGTCGATCGTGAGTTGCCGCTTTCCCGAGCCGATCAGCTCATCGATAGTGGTCATCTCGGCGCCCAGTTCCTGCCAGGCCAGCCCCTTGAGACCCAGGTTGCGACCCGACGGGTCGAGCAGAAAGGCGGCAATCATGCTATCGAACTGCAGACCCTTGGTCGGCAGACCATGCTCGCTCAACACGATCAGGTCATAGTTGGCATTGTGAGCATACTTGACCACACTGGCATCGAGCAGCACCGGACCAAGCAGACGGCGGACAGTGTCCAGGTCGAGCTGCTTGGTGGCTGCCGTGCCGCTGTGCCCGGTGGGAATGTAATAGGCTTCTTCGGGCTCGCAGGCCAGGGAGATGCCGACCATACGCGCCTCTACCGGGCGAACCGATGTTGCCTCCACGTCAACGGCGCAGATGCCTTTGGTGCGTATGCGCTCCACCAACTGCGCCAACTCTCGCTCTTCGTCCACCAGGTGGTACGCGCCCAGCGATGCGCTCTTCACCTGCTCACCCTGGCCGCCCGCAAACAGAGGCAGTTGCGCAGTCGAGGCTTCCGGCGCCCGTGGCAAGCGTTGCAGCAGGGTGTGAAAACCGAGCTCACGAAAAGTCGCGGCTACTTCGTTCCTGGAGAAAGCATTGGGCCGCGCCTTGTCCAGTTCGAGTTCCACCGCCAAGTTGTCCACCAATTTGACCAGTGTCTTGCCACGCTCAACGCCGGCCCGATTGTCCACGAGCTTGCTGCGCAGCTTGGGGTCGACTTCGTCCAGCCGGGCGTACAGCCCATCGACTCCACCGAACTGCTGCACCAGCCTGGTGGCCGTCACGTCGCCGACCCCTGGTACGCCAGGCACGTTATCAGTGACGTCTCCCTTGAGCGTCTTGAAGTCGACCAACTGCTGCGGCTCCATGCCGTAACGTTCGCGAATGGCCTGCTCGTCGTACATCTTGGTGTCGGTGAACTTGCGGCCAGAGAGGAGGACCCTGACATGAGGCCCAATGAGCTGGAGAGTATCGGTATCTCCGGTGACGATGATCACATCCAGACCCCGGGCCACGGACTGGCGTGCAAGGGTCGCCAGCACGTCGTCAGCTTCATAGTTCTGTACCGAGACTACCGGCAGGCCCAGCCTGGCAACAACCTCTCGCACCCGCTCCAGTTGCACTCGCAGGTCGTCAGGCAGCGGAGGGCGCGTGCCCTTGTAGTCGGCATACAGGTCGTGACGGAAGGTTCGCCCGATGTCAAAGGCCACGGCCGCGTAGGCCGGGTGATGGTCCTCCAGGACCTTCAACAGCGTCGAGACAAAGCCAAATGTGGCGTTCGTAGGCTCGCCAGTGGGGCTGGTCAGTGGTGGAATAGCGTGATAGGCACGATGGACTACGGCGTTCCCGTCCACCAGGACGATTACCGGTCTTGCGGGCATGGCTTCCCTCCGTCGGCGATTATACCATAGGTCAGTGCCCGCTCTTGCGGGGTGCGGGCTGTGGAGGGTCTTCTGCCCCCTCGAGGAAGGACGCGCGACGGATAGAATCGTTTCCGTAGCGGCGGCGGATGTCGTCGACTGCCTGGCTTAGCCTGGAAAGCTGCTCGGTCTGCGTTTCAAACAGCGTCAGTTGCGTGCCTCGCGTGAGGCCCGCAGCGCCAACTCCGATCAACCTCAACTTGACGCCGGGTCCGAGCTCGCGGCGCAACAGCCGGCCCGCTTGATCGTAGAGCACCTCTGCCAGGTCGGTCGGTTGATCGAGTGTGATGCGCCTCGTGATGGTGGTAAAGTCAGGATAGCGCATCTTGAGCACCACCACCCGAGCATACTCGCCCTCCCGGCGCAATTGCGATGAAACCTCATCGCTCATTTTGAGCAGACAACGCAAGAGTTCGTCCAGGGAGCCAACATCGCGAGCGAAGGTTCGCTCCTGGCTCACCGACTTGTGCCTGCTCTCTGTGCACACCGCTCGGTCGTCGATGCCCAGAGCGCGACGGCGCATGGACTCGGCGCCGTGGCCAAACAAGCGCTGCAGAGCGGGTAAGGGGAGCCTGGCCAGGTCCCCGATGGTTGAGACACCATTTGACCTCAGCAACTGGGAGGTGACTTTGCCCACGCCCCACAGCCGCTCGATGGGCAGAGGCGCCAGGAAGCTGGCCTCCTGACCGCAGGGGACAACCAGAACACCGCACGGCTTGGCTCGCGCCGAGGCGATCTTGGCCACCAGTTTGTTCGCCGCCACCCCGAGCGATGAGGGCAACCCTACTTCATCTTTGATACGCTGCTGAATGGTGCGCGCCAGATTCTCCGGCGGGCCAAAGAGCGCCCCGCTGCCGGTGACATCGAGAAAGGCCTCGTCGATGGAAATCTGTTCCATCAGCGGCGTGTACTCGCCCAGGATGGCCATCACGCGGCGCGAGTAGGAGGTATAGTCACTGTAGTGGCCATGCCGCACTACCGCGTGCGGGCACAGCCGCAGAGCCTGTGCCATAGGCATGGCAGAATGGACCCCAAACGTCCGCGCCGCGTAGGAGGCGGATGCCACTACGCCCCGCTCGCGCGGATCACCGCCAACGATGATGGGCTGACCCACGATTGAGGGGTCACGTAGCTCCTCAACGGAGGCAAAGAACGCATCGAGGTCCAGATGGATGATGCAGCGTTCAGACACTGCGTCTGCCTCGCTGCCATGCCCCGTGGCTTGCCAGACCGCATA
The DNA here is from genome assembly GCA_002070215.1 of Chloroflexi bacterium ADurb.Bin180. Taxonomy (NCBI): domain Bacteria; kingdom Bacillati; phylum Chloroflexota; species Chloroflexi bacterium ADurb.Bin180. The sequence continues at coordinate 140,739 of MWCV01000002.1, forward strand.
TCGCCGGGTAGAATGGCCAGTGGAGGACTAGATGAGCGTTTCGCGCAGAGAAAACCTGCTCGTCAGCCTGCTCTGGGCAGGAGTGGCAGCAGTGGGCGAGTTCACGATGCTGTTTCTCAGCATTATCGGGCGTATTCACGTCACTTTTGCCAATCAGGCGCCGGTCTTTGCCGTCGATCCCCGTGGGCCGATTGTTCTCACCAAAGACACTGCTCTGGCGACCGTGTGGGGCCTGGCCATTCTTTATGCAGTCATTGTCGGGGTGATGGTCTATCTCGGATCTGACCGCGTGCGTCCCCACCGAACTGTCCCCATCGTCTGTTTCGTCGTTAGCGCACTGGTTGCTGCCCTGGCAGAACCGCTCTGGGGGCTGGCCCTGCTGGTGAGTCTGGCCGCACTCTACCCGCTCCTCAAGTGAGCCCGCATCCCCTGCGGGCTGGCCCGTGAACGAAAAGCCGGCCGTCCTTGCTTCGGACGGCCGGCCTGGTTTTCTACGCTAGCTGCGCGCCGACTTGGCGCAATTGATACACATCGTCGCCAGCGGCAGTGCTTCCAGCCGCTCGGGGTCGATCGCCGCGCCGCACTGCTCACAGACGCCGTAGCGCCCCTCTTTGCATCTCGCCATCGCCTGCCGGATCGTCTCCACACGGGCCAGCGCCGTCTGGCGCATGGCCAGGGTCAGCTCCCACTCGTAGATAGCAGGGTCTCCCTTTCCTGGTCCATAGTCGGCCTTGTGCTGCAGTCTCTCGTCCAGCCGCTCCAGTTCTTGCATTGCCTGTTCCAGCTGGGCACGCAGTTTTGTCTTGAGACCTGAAGCCATGGCAGCCACTCCTCTGCTTCAGCCACATCCTCGCACGCTTCACCCTCGCCGGCCTCGCCAAGCGTTCTATTCCTCTTGTGGAGCAGACTCCTCGCCCTGCTCGTCCGCAGCCACGTCAAGCGGTGTCTCTTCCGAGGACACCTCTTTCGCGGCCGACTCCTCTTCGGCTGACAGCACCGTTGCCTCAGAGAGCTCGCCGTCAGCATCCGCCTTGCCCTCCTCGGCCTTGTGGCACTCTTCCCACCTGGCCCATTCCTCGGCAGTGACTCGCTTCAGGCTCAGCCCCATGCGTCGCCGGCCTGAATCAACCTTGACAATCTTGAGCGGCAACACCTGACCCTGACTCACTACCTCACTGGGGTGCTGCGGTGCCTCATCGGCCAGCTCCGAAACGTGAATCAATCCTTCAATGCCATCATCCAGCGCAGCGAACGCACCAAAAGCGATCATCTTGGTCACTGTGCCAGTGACCAACTGCCCCACCGCATAGGTCTGCTCCGCCGTTTGCCAGGGATCCGGTTCAGTCAACCTCAGGCTGAGCCCGATGCGCCGGTTCTCCCGGTCGACCCTGAGCACGTACGCTTCTACCTCATCCCCAACCTTGACCACTTCACTGGGGTGCGCGGTTCGCCGCCAGGAGAGCTCGGAGATGTGCACCAATCCATCGGTTCCACCGAGATCAACAAAGACACCAAAGTCGCAGATGTTGCTGACGACGCCATGGACGCGGTCGCCTTCCTGCAACTCGGATAGCAGCGTCTCGCGACGTTGCGCGCGCCACTCACGCCGTGCTGTGCGCTCAGACAGGATCAGCCGACGGTTATTGCGGTCGACCTCGATGACCTTCAAGGGCAACGTCTGGCCCACCATCTCGGCCAGGTGCGCTTGCAGGCTGGTCGCATCCATTCGGCGTGAGATCCCGGTGATCTGGGATGCCGGTACAAAACCCCTGATTTTGCCAAAAGGCGCGATCAAGCCCCCTCGGTTATAGCCCTTGATCTTGCCTTCCCATACCTCGCCTGTATCGTGCAGCCGCTGCGCGTCGACCCAATCCTGCTCCTGACGCGCACGATGCCATGACACGAGTACGTTGCCTTCCTTGTCATTTTCTGGCCTCAAGACAAAGACCGCTATCTCATCCCCTACGTGAAGAGAAGCAAGCGCTTCCTCGCCCACCTGGCGAACGTCGTCCTGGGGGATGAACCCCTCTCGCTTGAGTCCCAGATCAACGACAATCCCATCGGGGTTGATGGAGATGACATGGCCCACCCGGATCTCGCCTCTCTTCGGCTGAGCATAGCCATACTCTTCGGCCAACATCGGGTGCACATCATCCTGGGCCGTCTCCGGCACTGCATGGTCAGCTGTCTGTCCCCCGACCGTCATCTCCGCCGCTGAAGTCGATTGCTGCCCCTCCACCGCTGGCGCCTTCTCCTCAGGAACCAGACCTTCTTGCGCGGGGCTTACATTGTCACTCATTGACCATCCTCCACCAACACCAGATTTGCCACACAAAACAATAGGCACCCGGTCTCGCACGGCCGCGAACCGAGTGCCTAGAAGGCATTACAGCGCCAGACCACCTGGCTCAAGTGGACACAGGATCAGAGATAGCCCGTCTCCATGGCCTCACAGCAGAAGCCCAAATCCGAAACGACTCTGACGAATGTGCACAGCGTGAGTCCGGCCTTTTCGCAGCCGAACTGCCCGACAGGATCGGGTTTCGACCTGACAGCCCTATTCAACTAGGCTCATTGTACACGATATGTCTACAGATGTCAATCACCCGTATTCTATCAGCTGAAATGCCACCCGCATTCTTTCACCTAGCGACCCTGGCCGACCGCTTCCCCAGGACCAGCGCTACAGCCCCCAGCAGGACCGATTCGGCCATTGCCGGTAGAGCCAGCGTCCAGGTCGCATCGATCCAGAACGGGAGGGGAAAGAGCTGAATCAGGGTATCCGTGTAGGCAAACAACCACGTGTCACCCGAGAAGAAGAGGCGATGGAAAAAGACAAAGAAAGTGTCAAAACCCAGGTAGGCCACCGCACCAATCGCCAGCAGTGCCGCCAGCAGAATAGCACACCCCTGTGCCACTGCCAGCCAGCCGCGGCGTGATGCGGACCTTCGCCACAGCCAGCAGAAGGCAGCCAGGGAGAGAACAAGCGCCACAGCGTGCACGGCGAAGGCTCCATTCATCACGATCTTGACGTCCACCAGGTGCCTGATCTCCCGTTCGTTGTAGACCTGCCAGCCTGACCTCAGCGTGCGCAAATAGTCCACCCCTTCCCCGGAGCGAAGATAGTGCACCGTCGCTTCAGCCAGGGACAGCCGCTCTCTGTCTGAGAACGCTTCGGCAGGAGGAAAAGACGGTTTGGCGTACTCGGAACGCACAAAGAAGGGAGTAGCCACGAGGTACAAGTTCGACAGCAGCACCACCAAGGGGACGCACAGCGTCAGTGCCCATTGGGCGATTCTGTCCCGGGCGTCAGGCTCGTGATTCAAGGGTTCACCTCAGAAGGAACGGGGTTGGAGAGATAGCGCGCCAGCATGGCGTGCACGAGCTGTTCGACAGGAGCCTGGTCATCGGTCAAGACTCGTTCTCTGCGGGCAGTGAAGGGTTTGATTCGTCCCTCTGCCCGTTGGATCACCTGCCTCAGCGCGGCGGCGGTCAGGGACGAGAGGCGAGCCGACACTTCTGACCACTCTGTCTTTTGGTGTGAGGCGACTACCACGCTGTTCAGGCCACTTTGTGTATCGATCACGTAGACGGAAGGGTAGACCGAGCCCACGGTCGCTGCAATGGCTCTAACCAGAGTGCTGTCGTTTTCGAGGTGCGCCACGTTGATGCCGAGCACGCCATCCTCGGTCTGATGCTCATAGACGAGCTCAAAGAACTCGCGTGTGGTGAGGTGAAACGGGATGTAGGGCGGATTGTAGGCATCGAGCAGCACCACGTCGTAGCGCTTGGGAGTTGCCGCCAGGTATTGCCGCCCGTCCATAATGGTGATCTGCAGGTTGGGCAGATTCAGGTCCATAAAGCGCCGGCCTGCCTCAACCACCGTGGCATCGATCTCGACTCCATCAATTGGCAGCGGGCCGAACACCTCACTGAACAGCCTGGCCGATGTCCCCCCCGCCAGTCCAACAATACAGACACTCTGACCTGGCGGTGACTCGGGTCGGGACTGGAAGTACGGCACCAGCAGCAAGTAGTCATAGACATAGCCGCTGAGCACCTGCCCCGGCTCGTAGACCGACTGGATTCCTTCGCCTTCGTTCAGCTTGAGCAGAATCTGGTCCCCCTCGCGGAGGACCTGCACATAGTTGTACATCGACTCGTGCTCATAGAGCAATCCACTGTTGGGTTTGATCGACCCGGACGGCAGCAGGACCAGCCCGGTCAGAGACAAGCACACCAGCAGCCACAGGGCGGCCCATCTCGAGCCCAATCGCCTCAGGCCCAGCAGCGCCACCAGCGCTAACGAGAGCCCCAGCAGGACCATACTCCGGCGAGTGCCTATGCCAGGAATGAGTACAAACACCGCACCAAACGTGCCCAGAAGGCTACCCAGCGTCCCCAGGGCCGAGATCCGGCCAGCGACATCTCCACCAGACCCGACCTCTCTCAGGCTCAAGCGCAGAACGAACGGTGAAAGGCAGCCCAGCAGAACCATAGGCACCGTGAACAGGGCCAGCACTCCCCCGAATGCCCCCACGATGGCCAGTACGGGAGCACTGGTCAGCCCCGACGAAACCGAGCCCAGAACGGGCCTTGCCACGTATGGGATGATCCCGATGGCTAACCCTGCCCATCCCGCGAGCTGGTACAGCAGGGCCTCGTCCGGTGACCGGTCGGCCAGCCTGCCTCCCAGGACGGATCCCACCGCCAGGCAGGCCAGCAAGAGACCGATCAACACTCCCCAGACTGGCAGCGAATTGCCAAAGTAGGGCGCGAGCAGGCGCGAAGCGCACATCTCTGTGCCCATGGTGACCAGCCCGCCGACGGTCACCACCAGCAGCGGCAAACTGAACTTGCTTCTCCGCTCGCTCGACGGCTCACGAACTGACCAGCTCAAGCGTCGCTGATCCACCAGTAGTACCTCTCGGCCAGCCCTCGTCCCGCGCCCACCGCCTCAGCGTAAGACCTCACCCGTTCGGAAACGGCTGTCGTACCTCCGAAAAGCACCGCGAGCTGCGACTCGTACTTGAGGATGGCGGCGCTTTTGGCCCCGAGCTCCTGCTCAGAGAGCGTGACGGCATAGCTCTGGGAAGGAGTGTCCCATCGGCTCAGAGCCGCCGCCACCTCTTCGGGGTGCTCGGCATAAGGATAGTCCTCGTAGTAGGTAACGCAGTAGCCAGCGGCGCTCAATCGCCGCGCCGCGAGGCGAACGAGCTGGTGGTCCACGTGCCCTCCGGCTGACAATGGAGCAAACACTACGCTCCCGTTTTGCCCAAAGCGACGCTTCACTCGCCGCACCAGGGCCTCGACCAGCCAGCCATCGGTAGAAGCAACCTCGCCAAAGAGAGCCCCTTCGCTCGTGTACAAAAACTCGCTGCTGTCCTTGTCCCGACGATAAATGCAGTCCAGGTAGGGCCAGTGTTCGTGAGCAACACCCAGAGAGCTCAGAGCAGCGATGTCTTCTGCGCGCCGCCTGCGCACGGGATCCACGGGGTGTCCCCAGCGGCGATGCTGATCCTGCGCAAAGGGAGACAAGATTCGATAGTCAGGCACACCGGCGAAGCAGGTCACTACACGGACCGGCTGACCCTTCCCGACCAGTTGATAGAGTTGACCGCCGCAGGACAGTACCGCGTCGTCCAGGTGCGGCGAAAGGACGAGGTACAAACCCTCCATTCGAGACAGAGAAGCCGATGGTGACGCCATTTCGCCGGCAGTATATCATCCTTCCAGAGCCAAACCAAAGCCGCTCCGGCGGCGACACCCCTTCGAGAGCCTCCCGTTTTGGGCTGGCTCAAGGCCAGCGAGTATAATCGGTGGCACGCGGGGATTCCCCCGAGGAGTGGGTCATGCCTTTTATTCCTGTGCTGAACAGAGTCTCCTATCTGCCCGGTCCGGCCAACATCGGCCTCGTCCAGACCGACGGCAATGGTGCTCTGCTCATCGACAGCGGCGCGGGAAAACGAGCCGGCAGGCAGGTCCTCGAGCTGCTCGAGCAGCGGCACTTGCGTCTCCTGGCCATTTTCAACACCCACGGACACGGTGACCACATCGGCGGAAATGCTTACCTTGTCGCGCACACGCACGCGCGTGTCTTTGCCCCGCTACACGACGGGATCGTCATACAGTACCCTATCTGGGGAACCATGTGCACCTTCTCCGGTGTCGAGCCCATTCGCGAGCTGGCCACCCCTCGCTTTGATCCGGAGCCCTGCGCTATTGACGAGACAGTCACGGAAGCCAGCGTCGAGGCCGGTGGAGTGACCGTTCAACCTCTTCCTCTGCCTGGCCACACCGCAAGCCACACCGGCTATCTCATCGACGATGTCCTCTTCACCGGCGATATCCTGGCCGGCGAGCAGGAGCTCGCTAACGCGCCCATCTCCTATGCCTACAGCATCACCCAGCGCCTGGACAGCCTGAACAGGCTGCGCAACATCCGTTGTAGCCGTTACGTGCTCGGCCACGGGCATCCTGAAGACGATATCGCCTCCCTGATCGACCACAACCTCGCCCACATCGAACGAGTCCTCGAGCTGATTACGACTCTGGTGGCGACGTCACCCCTGGAGACCAGCACACTGTTCGATGCTGTAGTCGAACGGCTCGGCATCACCATCCGCAACATCCGCGAGTACTACACCATCTACCCTGCGCTGCATGCTTACCTTACCCACCTCTGCCATCTGGGCAGCATCGTCCCGGTCATCCAGCAGAACCGGTTGCTCTGGTGCAAGTCAGAAGGGAGTTGACCAATGCTGATCGTCAATGGTCTGATTCTCACCTTTGGTTCAACACCGCGCGTGATTCCCAACGGAGCATTGCGTATCGAAGGACCCAAGATCACGGCAGTCTCGACCACGGCCGAAATGCGCAGGCTGTATCCTGGCGAGCAGGAGCTGGACGCCGGGGGCCGTGTGGTGATGCCCGGTCTCATTTGCGCACACACTCACTTCTATGGGCTGTTCTCCCGCGGTATGGCGCTGGGGGGCGAGCCTGCCGAAAGTTTCTCGCAGATTCTCGAGCGACTGTGGTGGCGCCTCGACAAGGCGCTGCACCGCGACGATGTCAAGTACAGCGCGCTGTACTGTCTGGTCGACGCCATTCGCAGCGGCACAACGACCCTGCTGGATCACCACGCTTCGCCCTACGCCATTCCTGGCTCTCTCGACGCTATCGCCGAGGCGGTTACAGAAGGGGGCGTTCGTGCCTGTCTGTGCTACGAGGTCTCAGACAGGGATGGTCCAAAACGCATGAAGGAGGGCCTCGAGGAAAACGCTCGCTTCATTCGGCGCGCAGGCGGTGAGAACGGGCTCCTGGCCGGCACCTTTGGACTCCACGCATCGCTGACCCTCTCTGACGATACGCTGGCCCAGGCCGCGGCCATTGGCCACGAACTCGGGGCGGGCTTTCACATCCATGTGGCCGAGGCTGCCGCCGACCAGGAGCAATGCCTCGCCGACCATGGTATGAGAGTGGTGGAGCGGCTGACCCGCCGAGGAATCCTTGGACCGAAAACCATTGCCGCGCACTGCGTCCACGTCAACGCCCACGAGCTCGGCCTGCTGCGTGAGACAGGAACACGTGTCGTGCACAATCCCCGCTCCAATATGAACAATGCCGTCGGCGCTGCTGACGTCCCGGCGATGCTCGCGCAAGGCATCGAGGTGGGTCTCGGCAACGATGGCTTTTCCAACAACATGTTCAGTGAGATCAAGACGGCTTTCCTGCTCCACAAGCACGCCCAGGCAGACCCGCGAGTTCTCGGAGCGGATCAGACGCTGGAGATGGCCACCAGGAACAACGCCCGTACCGCCGGTCTGTTCTTCCCCGAGCCGCTGGCAGAGCTCACGCCTGGCGCCAGCGCCGACATCATCTTCCTGGATTATGATCCGCCGACTCCCCTCACGGTGGGCAACCTCCCCTGGCACCTTGTCTTTGGCATGGACGGGGCTCAAGTAAGCACCACCATCGTTGCGGGCAAGATCCTGATGCACAATCGCCAGCTACAGACTCTGGACGAACAGCGAATCGCTGCCAGAGCACGAGAGCTTGCTGTCCAGTTGTGGGAGCGGGTCTAGCATGGGTCGATTAATGCGACGGACCATTTCTGTCCCGGTCCAATTCGGTCTGGCCGCCGCAGCAGTGGCGGTGGCTCTGACCCTGGCGGGCCTGTGGCGAGGCGGACTCTTCACCTGGCGCAATATTCTCACCGGCGCGATCCTGGGTGGAGGCACCTGGGGCATCATCACCTGGGCCATTGTCCACACGCTGTACCTGGTTGAAGAAGACGGCCAAGACGGCCACCGGGACTAGGAGGGCGTATGTCCAACCGACTGACGGGGCAGCCATTCCCCGTTTTGCTGCGCTGGATCACCGAGGAGCTCAAGCAGCACCAGTCCATCTTTGGCCTTCATCGCTCGCAGCTCTATGTTCCTCCAGCCAACCCACCCTATGCTATTCCCGAGCTGTACGGTCAGTACCTCGGCACGCCTCTCGGCCCTGCCGCCGGCCCCCACACGCAGCTTGCTCAGAACATCGTCTGCGCCTGGTTGTGCGGAGGACGGTTCATCGAGCTCAAGACGGTGCAAATCATGGATGAGCTGGAGATCAGCCGTCCCTGCATCGACGCGGCGGACGAAGGGTACAACGTCGAATGGTCACAGGAGCTCAAACTCGAGCAGTCGGCCAGCGAGTATGTCAAGGCCTGGGCACTGATTCACCTGCTGCCGAGGATTCTGGGGTGGGATGAACACCTGCCCCTAGGCACGGTCTTTAACATGAGTGTCGGCTACAACCTGGAGGGGATCCAGAGTCAGTCCATTACCCGCTTTATGGAGAGGCTGCGCGACGCCAGCGAGGAGCTCGCTCAGATTCGTGCCGTTCTCCGCTCTGGTTTTCCCAAACTCGCTAACGTGGAGATTCCCACGCGGCTAACCAACAACGTGACCCTGTCCACCATGCACGGCTGCCCGCCAGACGAGGTAGAACGCATCGCCAGCTACCTGCTGCGAGAGTGCCACCTGCACACGACCGTCAAGCTCAATCCCACCCTTCTCGGCGCCGACGAGGTCCGGCGTATCCTGCGTGAAGATCTGGGCTATCGCGAGATCCAGATTCCTGATCCCGTGTTTGAGCACGACATGCAGTACGGACGAGCGGTACAGCTCATTCGCCAGCTCAAATCGGTAGCTGACGCAGAGCATCTGTCCTTCGCGATCAAGCTCAGCAATACCCTGGCTATGGGGAACCACAGAGGCATCCTCCCGGGTCAGGAAATGTATATGTCCGGGCGTGCCCTCTACCCCATCACGATGAACCTCTTCCATCGCCTGGCCAAGGATCTCGGAGGGGATCTCAGGGTATCCTATTCTGCCGGCGCCGATGCCTTCAACATTGTCGACATCCTCGCTACGGGCGCCCGGCCGGTCACCATGGCCACGGATCTCCTAAAGCCGGGCGGTTACGCTCGCCTCAGACAAAGCATCGAGCAGCTCGACACTGCCATGCACCAGCGCCAGGTAAGCAGCCTCGACGAACTGGCCAAAGACTCGCTGGCCAATCTCGAGCGCTCGGCCAGGGAGGCTTTGCGCCAGCCGCGCTACAAAAAGAACTACCATCCCTATCCACTGCCCAGGGTCAAGTCTCCTCTCGCCGCTTTTGATTGCATCACCGCACCGTGCAAGGAACCCTGCGCCGTTTGCCAGGACATCCCCGAGTACGCCAGGTGGATCGCCGAAGGAGACTTGGACCGGGCCCTGGAGACCATCCTGGCCCGCAACCCTCTGCCGGGAGTCACCGGGCACATTTGCACGCAGCTTTGCCAGACCCGCTGCACACGCAACAACTATGACCAGCCAGTAGCCATCCGCGACCTCAAGCGGGTGGCGAATGAACGAGGAGTGTCAGCGCCCGCGGCTGGCCCAGATACGGGCTATCGTGTTGCCGTGGTCGGCGGCGGGCCATCGGGCCTCGCCGCAGCCTACTTTCTCGCCCTGAGCGGGGTGCACGTAACCCTCTTCGAGGCCAGGGATCGGCTGGGCGGAATGGTCTGTCTCGCGCCGGCGTTCCGTCTGCCGGAGAGGATCTTGCAGGCGGACATTCAAAGGATTTGCTCGCTCGGTATCGAGGTCAAACTCAATCACGCCATCACCACAGTCCCGGAAGAGCTGCTGAAGCAAGGCTTTTCGGCCGTGTACGTTGCCTATGGTTTTCAGCGCGACGCCGAGCTCGACCTGCCGGGCAAAGACGCCACCGGCGTCCATACCGCCATGGCATTCCTCGAGCAGGTCTCTCGCGGGGAGAAACCCTATCTCGGCAAGAAGACCCTGGTGATCGGCGGCGGCAACACTGCTATGGATGCGGCCCGCACAGCGCAACGGCTCACAGGCAACCCGGTCACGGTTGTCTACCGTCGCACTGTCCACGAGATGCCGGCAACGATGGAAGAAAGAGAGGATCTGCTGGCCGAGGGCAACTCGATCCTTGAGCTGGCTTCGCCCCAGCGTGTGTTGGCCAAACAAGGCAGGGTCAGCGAACTGCGCTGCATCCGCAACCGTCTGGGACAACCTCAGACCGACGGCCGCAGGGAGCCAGTGGCCATTCCCGGCAGCGAGTTCACCCTTGAAGCGGACTCGATCATCATCGCCACAGGCCAACAGCCGGACCTAGCATTCCTCACCGGCAGCACCATCGCGGTGAACCAGGGCAAACGCGTTCGAGTCGACGAGCGCACGGGTCAAACGGACGCGCCGGGGGTCTACGCTGGCGGCGATGTGGTGCGGGGTCCGGCGACGATCATCCAGGCCTGTGCCGATGGGCGCCGCGCTGCCGAGGCAATCTGTCGGCAACTGCGGGTGCCCTTCGCACCAACGCTGGCCTCTGTCCACTCGCCGGCGCCAGATCCTTCCCGGATCAAGGTGGCACGCTCACGCCTGGCTCTGCCGATCCGACCAAAAGCGCTTCCTGTGGCTGCTCGCAGCTCCTTTGCTCTCGTCCAGTCCACCCTGAGCATTTCTGACGCCCGCTCCGAAGCCGAGCGTTGCCTGCAGTGTTCGGTGCTGTGCGACAAGTGCGTCGAGGTTTGCCCCAACCGGGCCAATCTCGCTTACACTTGTTCACCCATTGTAACCACACTCCCTCTTTACGAAAGCCGGCATGACCGACTGTCCATCGTGGGAGAACAGGTCGTCCGCATCGAGCAGACCCGCCAGATCGTTCATTTGGCCGATCTCTGCAACCAGTGCGGCAACTGCGCCACGTTCTGCGTACACGAAGGCGAACCATTTCGCGACAAGCCCGCGCTGTACCTCACTGCAAGTACCTTTCGTTCTGTGGACACGGACGGTTACTACATCGCCCGTGAGGAAGCGGGACTCGCCATTACCAGGCGCAGCGGCGGCCGCCTGGCCCGGCTGATCTGGAAGGGCGACCAACTCTGGTACGAGAACGAGCATCTACGAGCCACGCTCCACAGGCTGAACTTGTCCATTCAGCAGGTCCAACTCAAGCAGAGCTTGGCAGGCACGCTCACTCTCGCCGACGCTATCGAGATGTACGTCGTTCTGAGCGGCGTATCTGCCTCGCTGCCATTCCTCCCCCTAGGTCTCGCCTGATGCGCCTTGCGAGCGCTTTGAGCATCCACCGCGGCGACGTCGTTGCCTTTGTCGGCGGGGGAGGCAAGACTACCACAATGTTCGCCCTGGCCAGGGAGCTCGTTGCTGATGGATGGCGGGTCCTCACCACCACAACCACGATGATCGCTCCTCCCAGACCGGAGGATGGTTCGTTCCTTGTGCTCGCCCCAGGGCAGCGCCAGGCCTGCCGCCAGGTTGAGCTGGCCCTGCGCGAGCAGAAGCACGTCACTCTGGCCACGGAGCACCTGGTCGAACAAAACAAGCTCCGCGGCGTGCCTCCTGAGTGGATTCCGGCCCTTGCGTCTCTGGTAGACGCGCTCCTTGTCGAAGCGGATGGTGCCAAGATGAGACCGTTCAAGGCGCCGGCCGCACACGAGCCAGTGATGCCTGCAGGGGCCTCTTTGTTGGTCCCAGTCGCCGGCATCGATGCCATTGGCAAACCCCTCGGTCCGCAGACTACCCACAGACCCGAAGTGGTTTCTTCGCTCACCGGACTCGCACTCGGAGCCAAGATCACGCCGCAGGTCGTGGCGCAGGTTCTCACCCATCCCGACGGGGGACTGAAGGGATTCAGCGGTGAGAGGGTCATTCCCTTGATCAACAAGGTTGCATCGACCGAGGAGTTGGCTCTGGCTCGCCAGATCGCCCGGCCGATGATGCTTTGCCCGGCGGTCGACCGCGTGCTGATCGGCTCTGCGGCCCGCGATCAAGTAACCGAGTGCTGGCGTCACGTGGCGGCCATTGTGCTGGCCGCCGGCGGCTCAACACGCATGGGCACTCCTAAGCAGCTCCTGACCGTCGCCGGTGAAACCATGCTCGCACGGGTGCTGCGCACCACCTGTAGCCTGCTCTTTCACCAGGTGGTTGTTGTACTTGGTGCCGGCGGCTCAGAGCTATTGCCCCTTGTCCCTCCTTCGTGCCAGGTAGCCCTCAACCCACACTGGCAGGAGGGGATGAGCTCTTCTCTCCGCATCGGGCTGGACAGCCTCGGCCCGCGCGCCGAGGCAGCCCTGTTCATCCTCTCGGACCAGCCGCTGCTCGAAGCGGATACCTTGCTCCAGATCCTCTATGCCTACTTTGGCACAGAAAAGGGTATCGTTGTCCCTGAGTATGGCGGTCGACGCGGAACGCCCGTCCTCTTCGACCGAAAGCTGTTTCCGCGCCTGCGCAAGGTCCGCGGCGACACAGGCGGCCGCGAGGTCATTCAAGAGACGCCAGAAGAGGTGCTGCCGGTGCAGATGCCATCGGCCGACGTACTGATCGATATCGACACTATGCAGGACTATCACAACCTGATCGCCTCTCGCCAGGCCAATCAGGGCTGACTGATCCTTGCCGCAGACCGAGCTCGGAGCCAGAATCCCTATGCCTAACTCGATTCTGCCCACCATCCGCAGCCTCATCCTGGATATGGATGGGGTGCTTTACCGGCTGAATACCCCCATCCGTGGCGGAGCCGAGTTCCTTGCCTACCTTCAAGAGACCGGGCGTCGTTTTGTGCTGGTCACCAACAACTCGACCTTGACTCCCGGGCAGTACGCCGACAAACTTAGCCGGATGGGTATCCGCGTCGACGCGCGGCACATTCTGACATCCGCCGAAGCTACGGCGATGTACCTGTCGCGGCTCTCGCCGCCGGGCACGAGGGTGTACGTTGTCGGAGAAAACGGCCTCCGAGCCGCACTCCAGAAACACGGTTTTGTGCTGGCGGATGACATCACTGTCTCCTACGTTGTCTGCGGTCTCGACCGACAACTCACCTACGACAAGCTGGCCACGGCGACCCTGGCCATTCGCTCAGGGGCCAGGTTCATTGCCACCAACCCCGACCGAACCCTTCCCACGGAGCGCGGCCTTGAGCCAGGGGCCGGGGCAGTCTTCTCCGCGATCCAGGTGGCCACGGACACCGCGCCGACGGTGATCGGCAAGCCAGAGCCGGCCATGCTCGAGCTGGCAATGACCATGCTCAACGCGACTACGCCAGGCACAGCCATCATCGGCGACAGTCTCGAAACAGACATCCGGGGAGGTCGCGCTCTCGGGCTCAAGACGGTGCTATTGATGAGTGGCGTGACCTCTCCGCAACAGTTGGCGCACTCTGCCCAGAAGCCGGATCTCGTCTACCAGGACATCTCGGCCCTGCTCGCGGATTGGCACGCCTCAGATTCGATACAACCATTGCCTCAGGGGGACTGACGTGCAAGAGCGGCAATTGCTGACCGACCTTTCGTTCGACGAGCTGGGTGCCTGGCTCACCGGGCTCGGGCAACCAGCGTTCAGGGCGAAGCAGCTCTTTTCCTGGCTCTATGGCTCACTGGTTGCCGACTGGGGAGCGATGACCAACCTGCCTGCCGACCTGCGCGAGAGGATGTCCCAGACCGCCCTGCTGACCTCACTCGCCCTGCTGGAGCGAGTGAGCTCGGCGGACGGCCTCACGACCAAGGATCTGCTCGAGCTGCGGGATGGCGAGACCATCGAAAGCGTTCTCATGCGGTACGAGGGCCGTCAGTCGGTGTGCCTGTCCTCACAGGTTGGTTGCGCGGTTGGCTGTCCGTTCTGCGCCACAGGGCAGAGCGGCCTGGTGCGCAACCTCACCTCCGGCGAGATCGTTGACCAGGTTCTGCACTTTGCTCGCCAGCTTCACGCCGAAGGCGCCGCGGTCACCAATGTGGTGTTTATGGGTATGGGCGAGCCGCTGGCCAACTATGATCCCGTCTGGAAGGCCATTCGTACCCTGAACGACCAGCGCGGTCTGCGTCTCGGGGCGCGCCGCTTCACCGTGTCGACGGTAGGCGTCGTCCCGGGCATTCGCCGCATGATGCAGGAGGGCTTGGAGGTAGGGTTGGCTGTGTCGCTTCACGCTCCCACCGACGACCTGCGCAGCCAGCTCGTTCCGATCAACAAGAGCTATCCCCTAGCGGAGCTCATTTCCGTTTGCCGCGAGTATACCGAACAGACACACCGCCGGGTCACGTTCGAGTACGCCCTCATCCAGGGGGTTAACGACAGCCCTCAACTGGCACGCCAGCTCGGTCAGCTCTTGCATGGCATGCTCTGCCATGTCAACCTGATCCCGGTTAATCCGACCTCTGCCAGCAGCTACCGTCCCGCCTCCCGAGACACGGTGCTGCTATTCCGCCAGGAGCTCAATCAGCATGGTATTGCTAACACGGTCAGGCTCGGCCGGGGGCTCGATATCCAAGCCGGGTGCGGTCAACTGCGATCCCGTCACTTGAGCAGATAGTCCCTCGTTATTGTCAAAAAGGTATTGCTTTTTGACGCGAATGTCGCTATCATCCAGCCATGAAACATAAACTGCCCATCCAGCTCGCCGCGTCCGTCCTGGCTGCCGACCTGACACGACTGGGCGAGCAGATCAAGGAAGCTGAGGCAGGCGGCGCCGACGCCCTGCACATCGATGTCATGGATGGCCGGTTCGTGCCGAACCTGAGTTTCGGTCCCGGCATCGTCGCGGCGTGCCGCCGGGTCACTGGCCTGCCGCTGGTCACCCACCTGATGATTGTTCAGCCGGAGCGCTACATACACGAATTCGTCGCTGCTGGCTCCGACGCCATTCTGGTGCACCAGGAAACGTGCCCCCATCTGCATCGGACCATACAGCAGATCAAGAGCGAAGGGGCACAGGCTGGCGTGGTGATCAATCCGTCCACTCCTGCCGGTACGCTGGAAGAGATCATCGCGGATGTCAACTCGGTTCTGGTGATGACGGTGAATCCCGGGTTCGGCGGCGGAGAGTTCATCCCGAGAACGCTCAAGAAGATCGCACTGGTGCGCAAGATGCTCAGCGGCTGCGGCTCACAGGCGCTTCTGGCGGTAGACGGGGGGATCACTGCGGCGACTGCCCCTCTGGCAGTTGAGGCAGGAGCCACGGTGTTGGTAGCTGGAAGTGCGGTGTTTCGCTCAAAAGAGGGCATCGCTCAGGCCTTGCAAACGCTGCGGCGGAGCATCGAAGCCTGAGCGCTGGTGTTCTACAGGAAACAGAAAGCCAGCACCCTGGTCAGGGTGCTGGCTTTCGATGGCCAATGGCTGGTCTTAGGCCTTGTGGAGCGTTCTCAGACACCGGCTGCAGACATTGAGCCGAGTAGCGGAACCACCTTGCTGAACGGTGATCTTCTGGATGTTCGGCAGCCAGCGCCTCTTGGTGGCGCGCTTGGAATGGCTCACATTGTGGCCGACGAGTGGCCCTTTTCCGCACAGGTCGCATCGGATTGGCATCGAACAGTACCTCTTTCTGACATAATGCGTGCTGCAACAGCGGGTTAATATAGCACAATCAGTGCTTTTGTGCAAGTCCGTTAGCTAGCCCAAGGAGAATGTGGATGGCTGAAGAAACGAGACTGGGCCGTGTCGAAGTTTCACCGGGAGCGATAGCGGGCCTGGCAGGGAACGCCGTACTGGAATGCTATGGCGTGGTTGGCATGGCACATCCATCGCTCCGCAGCGGGTTTCAGGTCCTTCAACGCGAGAGCATTCGGCGTGGAGTGCAGGTTCGCGTCATCGAGGAGCGCATCGTCATCGACCTGTTTGTCGTTCTCGAGTACGGAGTCCGTATCTCCGAAGTCGCGCACAATATCATGGAGAACGTCAAGTTCCGTGTCGAGCGAGCGCTCGGGGTACCAATTCATGAGGTGAATGTGCACGTGCAGGGACTGCGCGTCAGCTCGAGGCAGTAGGACCCGGAGTAATGGGGAGCTACTCACCGGCGCGTCTCCTCAACTGCTTCGTTTCCACGCCAAACTGGAGGAACGTTCTTGACCCACGACACAAGTGATTCAGGGAGCAAGGGTCTCCCATCTCAGGAGCAGGCGAAGGTGCAGCACCGCACCACCTGCGACGGACGAGAACTCGGCCAGGCAATAGAAAGCAGCACCACCTGGCTCGAGAAGCATATCGAGTTCGTCAACTCGCTTAACGTGTACCCTGTTCCCGATGGAGATACCGGGACCAACATGTATCTCACCATGCAGGCTGCGCTGCGCGAGGTATCTACGGTGACGGACTCATCCGCAGGAGTCGTTGCTCAGGCACTCGCGCATGGTGCGCTGATGGGCGCCAGGGGCAACTCGGGCGTGATCCTCTCGCAGATATGGCGCGGCGTGGCCAAACACCTGGAGAACAAGCCCAGATTGAATGCAGCTCACTGGGCACAGGCCCTCCGAGAGGGCGCAGCCACTGCCTACAAAGGTGTGATGAGACCGGTTGAGGGCACCATCCTGACCGTGATTCGAGAGGCCTCCGATGCAGCGGCCGCGGCCGCCACAGCAAGCTCGGACCTCGTCTATGTCACAGAGCGCGCTCTGCATCAAGCTCGCTCCACACTGCAGCGCACTCCCGACCTGTTGCCCGTACTCAAGGAAGCGGGGGTGGTAGACGCAGGAGGCCAGGGCCTTTGCTTCATCCTGGAAGGCTTCTTGCGCTTTCTGCGCGGCGACCAGCCCGAAGCAGCACCGGCTCGCAAGACCACCGCTCAGGTCGAACATGACCACATCGAGGGTGGCCAGTATGGCTACGACATCCAGTTCCTCATCTCTGGCCAGCGCCTGGCCATCGATGAGATCAGAGAGACTCTCTCGGCCATGGGCGACAGCCTTCTGGTCGTCGGCGACGAGTCGCTTGTCAAAGTGCACATTCATTCAGACAACCCGGGCCCGATTCTGACCTATGCCACCAGCAAGGGCGCTCTGAGTGACATTGTGCTCGAGAACATGCAGGAGCAGTATCAGCAGTTCATGACCAGGCAAGAACCCAGGCCTCCTCACCAGAATCAGCCGCTCGGCGACATTTCCATTGTCGCTGTGGCCAACGGCGAGGGGCTGCAGAGGGTATTTGAGAGCCTGGGCGCCGGGACCACAGTGGTCGGCGGTCAGACGATGAACCCGAGTACCGAAGAACTGGCCGCTGCCGTGGACAGTCTGCCTACGTCGCAGGCGATCATCCTTCCGAACAATCCCAACGTGATCCTGACGGCCCAGCAGGTACAGAACCTGACTGCCAAGCAGGTCGCCGTAGTACCTACCAAGACCATTCCCCAGGGTATCGGGGCCTTGCTGGCCTTCAACTACCAGTCTGACCTCAAGACCAACGCCGACCTGATGGAGCGTGCCGCCGCCCCGATCCAAACTATCGAGATCACCAGCGCCGTGCGCTCGGTGCATATCAATGGCATGCACATCCGTGAGGGGCAGTTCATCGGTCTGCTGAACGGAGAGCTCGTCGAAGCCAGCAACGACGTACACCAGACAGCCCAGATTATGCTGCAAAGGCTGGAGATGAGCCGCTACGAGATCATTACCATTTACTGGGGAGCGGACATCACCGAGCGCCAGGCACTGGAACTCGTTGCCTGGACCAGGGCCCATTACCCCGACAAAGAGGTCGAGTTGGTTGAGGGCAAACAGCCATACTACCAGTACATTATCTCTGTCGAATGACGCGTCTGCCAAGGAGTTGACCCATGCTCAAGATCGTCACCGATAGCTCTTCTGACATGTCTCCCAGCCTTTGCGCCGAGCTGGGAGTCAGCGTCGTGCCCGTCAGGATCACTTTCGGAGCCAAGACCTACCATGACGGTGTGGACATCGACCGGACCACTTTCTATCAGCACCTGAGCAAGAGTTCGGCCTTGCCCACCGTCGAACCGCCCGCCCTCGAGCAGTTGCAGGACACGTACAGCCGGCTGCTCAAGGGCACCGATCAGATACTGTCAATACACAGTTCATCGCGGCTCAACAAGACCACCCTGATCGCTCAGCAGGCAGCCAAGTCCTTCCTCGGGCACACCAGAATCACGGTCGTCGACTCGCGATTGATCTCGTGGGGTCTCGAAACGGTAGTCATTCTCGCGGCAGAAGCAGCCAGGAAGGGCTCAACCACGGAAGAAATCGTCCGCCTTTTGCGCGGGCTGATCCCCCACATCTATATGGTTTTCTTCACCGAGAACCCCGACTATCTGGAGCGCCAATCTCATCCCGGCCGCGGCCGGATGATTACCGACAACCTGCCCGGCGCCCGTCCTCTGCTGATCATGGAGGATGGCGAAATCGTCCCCATGGACAAGATTCGCACGCGCGGCAAGTCACTGGACCGGTTGTTCGAGTTCGTCGCCGAGTTTGCTCACTTTGAGCAGGTGGCCATCCTGCAGGGTCGGGCATCAGACGACACCCAACTGCTCTTTCAGCGGTTGGCTGAGGCCTTTCCGCAGAAGAGGCTTGATGTCAAGCCTTATGGTCCCGCCCTGGCTACGTACCTCGGCCTCGACGCCCTGGGCGTAGCAGTCTACGAGGGGATTTAGGGCGGTCAGTGTGGCCCCCGGGGGCGCGTCGTGACAATTGACCTGGAGCGGCTCGCCCACAAGCTTTGCGGCAAGCACGGTATAC